>LRSL01000040.1 GCA_001563335.1 Candidatus Thorarchaeota archaeon SMTZ1-45
TGTAAGACCATATGCCCTTAAGAGATAGACTAATCCTCCGTGTCGTTTTAGTTCCAACGCACCTTTCCTTGGTCCCAGACCCTTTACTCCCTTCTTATGGAAATCACATCCACACACAATAGCAAGGTCTCGCAACAATTCAAGGTCTAGGTCCAAGGTGCGTTCAAGCTCAGATAGAGTGACACACTCCATGATTCCCTTGGTAAACTGAAGACTCTTCGTGACATGGGGGCTTCCAAACAACAGAGCATCTGCATCATTGGATATCAAGGTACCTACAAGACCATCTCTACACATTACTGCTCCAAACATCTCAGCCTCAGAAGGTGCTGTTATAGTGGGTACTCCGATGGCTCTACATAAATCCTTGATATGATTGGTAGCGAAGTACATCCTAATTGCTGGAGTTTCGTTCAGTGCATCTGCCACCTTGCTGTTGTGGATGTCTTGTTGAAGAAGAAAACGATCATAAAGCAACTGTGCAGTCGCAATGAGTTGTGGATTTGGTTTACGTTTCAGGGTTTCTGGGGGACCGTCAAAGATGAAAATAGGGAGGATGTGTTGTTTTAGAGCTGCACGAATTGTTCCAAATGCCAGATGAATATGAGTCATGGGAACTCTACCTGACGCTACCGAACGTATTGTTGAGGACCGACGTGTCATATAGTTCGGAGCATCAATGGCAACCTTTGGAACATAAAGCTCTGATAGGTCAACCCAGCGCCAAGGGATAATATTACGCCAGTTCTTCACACCCATCTCATCTACCTCGTTCCTCTGAGGGTTCTTGCTCCTTTGATACTAAGTTTAATCACGACAGGATCAGGGATTGGATGAACCGGACTACGCTCCACTTGAATCCTGAGACCATCCTCAGCCATATCCATACTAGCAATATGTATGGTTGTATCTACTCCATGTGCTACAACATTCCCTCCTACAGGCCTTGTTGTGCCAGAGGTCCAGTCCATACTAGAGTGGTCTGTCAATGTCACATGTAGATCATTATCATTCACTAGAATCCTCAGAACTTCCAAAGTGTGATGGAGAGCTCGTTGTCTGTACTTTGAGTCACATCTACCACTGAGGTTCAAGACTCCAGTAAGACTATCCACAACAACTACACGTACATCCCTCATGCAACCAATCCCCTGTGCCAAGTCTTGTAAGTCAGCAAGCTCAAGCACTTGTCCAATTACCACATTCTTGAGTAAATCTTCATCTTTTCCAAGCAGTGCCCTCATCAAGCTTGGACTGAAGTTGGTCCCAGAGTCAATGAACACACTCTGACCTCCTTCAAGTACACCTCCAGCTGCAATAGCGTGAGCAAGAGTCGTTAGGGGTTTTCGCTCAGAGCTGTGTATCAGACTGATTTGGTGTGGTAGGATAACACGTCCCAAAGTATTGTCGAGCGGTTTTGGCTTCAGTCGAACCAATGATTCTCCAGTAAATATCATTTCTTCAAGTGGTAGACTCTCCGGCAATCTCTGTACCTCCCATTTTCACCAGTGTTGTATCGCGACCCAATAGGATGCGTGCCTCTCTACCATGCGGTAACTCTTCAAGGTCAAATCCTGGAGCACTTTCATAACGAACGACAACTCTTAGACCCATCCTATTGGGAAACACAGTGATACGATTAGGCCACATCTCAAGGATTCTATTCACAGTGGTTTCCTCGATGGCTACCATGTAATCAGCTAAATCTATACCCGCTTGTTGCTCAAGAAGCGGGAGTCCCAAAATAGCATTAGTCATGAAAGATGATAGAGGTCTTATGTTCTGAACAGCTTTTTCTGCAAGTGCAAGCTGAACCTGTCGTAGGACCTTTTCCTCACCGCATGTTCTCACAATCAGAATATCACAGTCCTCATAGCGAGTAAAACTCACAGGAAGCAGTGGGCGTTCTCTTAGAAGATTAATAACATGTCCTCTGAATGATGAAGGAATGACAAGAGCTTTCATCTTTAGTTTATCAATGGAACTCCATGAAGCACCGGTTGACAAAGATGAACTCCTTAGTATGGGAATGGATTGGCCAAGAGCTTCAGCAGGTTCTAAGAGTGTTGTAATCCTTTCAGTAATGCCACTGGGATCCATAATGCTGTTGCAAAATACTATGGTGACACCCATCGAAATGAAAGCAGCGATTAGCCCCATTGGCAGTGCAACAAAGAGCATCACCACGCTCGTATACAGAATGCATGCCCAAGAGATGATATTTAGTATCATAGAGAGAGGATCCTTATTCTGAGTTCTCTTTATTATGAGTAAAAGAAGTGTTCCTGCCCAGACAGCAATCAGTGGAGTGCTGTTTCCTAGTCGCCATGCAACAACCACCCAAGTGACAGAACTTAGAAGCTGTCCTCCGAGGAAAATAGCAATTGCTCCAGCTAATGCATAAGCGATTAGGCGGAAGAGCGACTTTCCAAACAATCATTCAGCCTCCTCTTAACTATCGGTGCTTGAAGCCGGACTATTCCTAATCCATTCACGCTTATTCTAGCCAAAGGACGTTCGTGACCAAGTTCAGTACACTCCATAATAGTGGAATCTCCACCTGGATTCCTTAAAACATGGAGGTCAACTGGTTTCCACACCGAGATTGATTCATACATTACGGGCATTGCTTTATCAGCCCAACAACGGACCTCGCTCACTAGTACGACTTTGACTCCTTTCTGGCTCAATGCTACTAGTGATGGAAGAACCTCCTCTATCAACTCTCTACCCCACATGACAAAATCCCGTCTTGACATGTCAAGAACTCGTGTGATAGGGTCTACAACTACAAGCAGGGTTTCAGGATGAATGTTCCCAGGTAAAGATAGGATGGATTCTTGTACATCTTTATGACCTATGGGAACACTTACAGTGATGTTGTGTTCTTCTTCAGTCTTGAGATTATTTCGAAGAGTGTTGATGAAAGAGCGTTTTCCATCAGTACAGAGCCATCGTACATGTCCATCCTTGACAACCTCAGCCGCAAGGGCACAGACTAATAGCGTCTTTCCAGTCCCTGCCTCGCCCCAGATGTGAAATAGGTCGCCCATGCCCAGCAATCTTCTAGGATCCAGCCATTCCACGCTCCTTGGTTTGTCCCGAGGATCTTATATGTCCCAAATCTTTTCGGCTTCGCTTCTTCGTTCTCGTAGGTCCCATCACTTCTTCTCCTGTCTTTGGCAATCCCTCTGGTCCAAGTGTAGATTGAACCATCTCCTTGGGTTCCTCAGGGACTGTTTCAGCAACTAAAACAGGGTATGATTCCTCAGTAAGCAGGTGAAGTGCATAATCCTCTGAATCCTCGGGTTCAATTGTTTCTGAAGATTCAGATTCATCTTCTGTTTGTTCAATCTGCCGCTCTATTGGGTATGTTTCAACTATCTCTTCATGAAGAGCTCGCTCCTCATCACTGAGCTCATTCTCAGCTGAAGTGGAGATCTTAAAATCGTCTGGTTTGGCTAGTTCTCTATTAATCTCTTCAATCATTTTACCTCCAGCTTGTAGATTCAGCAAATCATCAACCCTGTTCTTTACCTCTGGACTTAATGCACCAGCATCGAACAGGAGATTGTTCAATGTACCAAGGTGCTCAATCAACTCCTGTTCAGTGATAGGAGAAGTGCTATGCCCAGTCAATGCAACATAAGCTAGTCCTAAAGCCTCCTCCTCACCCTCCTGAAATGCAAGTCCGAGATTTTTGAACAGTCTTATAAACTTCTCTAGTCCTGGATCACCAGTAAGTTTGATTTCATTGCTTGAACCCAATGGAGCGAAACGAACACACTCATCTAGGATTGAGCCAAGTGAGTTGATGGACTCATCTATATCACCACGCTTCATCGCGACTGCAGCACTGTCCATTAAGGGAGTTATGATGAAGTTCAGTGTGCCCACAATTTCGAGACAGGTTATGTTTTCATTTATCGAAGATTGTATACGTGCTGCATCGCCAATCTTAGCCATCTCATTGCGCTCTGCATTCAGTGAGTCCTGAAAACTGTTCATAGATGCACTTGCGTTTTTGAACATCCATAGTGCTAGGGGAATTGATACACTACACACAATCAAGGGAATGAGTAGATGTCCTCCAGCTATGAGTGAACCAAATATTCCAAGTCCACCAAAGAAGCCCATTATGACGGGTAAGATGCCAAACCAAGCTTTCTTGTAGCCCCTTTCCAAATCATCCCATTTGTCAGGATTGACACTTTTTTGAACCACATTGTATTGTGAACGTGAGTCACTACTTAGCAAGAGTGATAGC
This sequence comes from Candidatus Thorarchaeota archaeon SMTZ1-45, assembly GCA_001563335.1. Taxonomy (GTDB): domain Archaea; phylum Asgardarchaeota; class Thorarchaeia; order Thorarchaeales; family Thorarchaeaceae; genus SMTZ1-45. The sequence continues at coordinate 4,268 of LRSL01000040.1, forward strand.
TCATTGGCAGGCACAATTCTGGACACATCCGTCAGCCAAGAGAGGTTCCTGTTTGAGCTTCCCTCTTTGAATATGGCATAAATTGTCCGCGTTTCATGGACATGAGAAGCAGATCCTCTTTTCAATGACCGCAACACTTTGAACTCAATTCTTCCAAGTGGTGAAAGGAGTGACTTCGTATCTAGAAGACCATCCATCTCAACATCACGAAGTAGGTTCTCTATTGGCCGATTGACACTCTCCAGAATTGCTGCTTGCACTGCGAGATTTGAACGGCCAAACTTAGCTTTCCTTAGGTCGAGTACATGGATAATATCTACGTGAACATCTCTAGTACCAGGTATTCCTATTGGTCGTATACCAAGCAATAGACCATTTGGATACTCGATACTCCAGTGACCTGCATTCTTGAGTGCTTTAGTTATGTCAGAGGATGTCAGAGTATCATCCATTTTAGGGGTTTTTTTCGCTTCTAAGTCCTCTGCAATCTTCTCATCTTCAACTGCTGTCATCATCATTCCTCTGTAATTTCTCATCGATACCTCTAAGGAGTCCACTACTAAGCTCAACGAGTTTGGAGAGACCCCCATGTTCAGCAAGTACTACTATACTGTACAACAACCATCTTGCTTTCTCAAGTAAACCATATGCGTCACCTAGTGGTATGTTTGTGCTCTCGGCGATATCTCTTATCGACATGGAACTTGTAGCTATAGCACCAATTAGATTCTCAAATGACTCATCAATGTCGCTTGTAGACTCTAAAGATACAAGATGCCTAACAAGTGATAGGAGCGAAACTGCGTCCTCTGTTATAGGCATCAATGCCATCAGTTCTCTTACTGTGCGAATACCTAGGTAGAGTCGGTTCACTGTCCTACCTAACTTTGTAATCTTGAATGAACCCTCCAGTCCGCCTTCTACAAGACCCATACGGATGAGTGTTCCAATTGGACTTGATTCTTCCATAGCAATTGGTACAATGTAATTAGCAATTCGAAGTGCTTTCTCGACCATTACCGCACGAATACCAAGTGATACAAGATGCATACACAAGATCCCATCGTCATCCACGGGACGGCCACATGAACAACTGGCTCCCTCTACAATGCCGCTGGCCTGAAGTCTGGCTGAGAACCGGCAAGTAAAGTGACCTCCTTGAAATCCTGAAACAATTCCTCCAAGGACATCTTCACTAGTTTCCCTGATACTGACTCTTCCAAGTGCACCTTGTCTAGCTGCTCGAACAGTGTCAAGCAATGCATGTTTTTCTATCACTGATTCTGCAGTAATCTCTCCAATGTGTAATGGTCTCATGGGACTCCTAAGGTTTCTTAATGCGTTATGCATGAGAAATGAATCTCCAAGATGGTCCTCGAGCTGTTCTATTGAGGCTTCGTTCAACATATCAAGGAGGACAAGAGCCTGCTCAGTAAGTGATGTTGCTGTTCCCAACCTACTCACAACTTCATCATAGTGAGGGGACAGGATTTCCCCGACCTCGTCAAAATATCTCTTCTTGATGAATTCACTCTCTCCTTGACTTCCCGTCAGGATTACTCCAAAACCTTTGGTGTCATGGCCTGGACGACCTGCACGACCAAGCATTTGGTGTACTGCATTTGCAGACAACAGTTCTCTATGATTCTCAGGAGAACGAGTACTTGTAAGAACCACTGTACGTGCAGGCAGATTCATTCCAGATGCAAGGGTAGATGTTGCACATACCACTCTGAGCATGCCTTTCTGGAAAAGATTCTCAACCATGCGTCGTACATTGGAACTGAGTCCAGCATGATGATATCCCACACCATGATGGAGTACTCTTCTCAAGTTGGGAGGAATAGTGATGAACGAGGTTTCCACTGAATTAATTTCATTGTCCAAGGACTTTCGCTCAATGGACCCCAACTGTCTGCTCACATCATTTGAAAGTCGCTCAGCTTCCGCTTCAGCCCATCTTCGTGTTCGATGAAAAGTTATCACTTGTCCATCAGCTTGAACTACGGTCATTACAGTTCTCTGGATTGCTTTGGATCTATCAAGGGCAGGTATCACACGACAGACGAGCGGAACAGGTCGATCTATGGACTCTATCAGTTTACACCCAAGCCACTCTGCCAGCTCATCGGGGTCCTTCACAGTGGCTGAGAGTGCGACTATCTGTAGGTCACTAATTCTCCTTTTCATCCTCAATATAGCACTCTCAAGTCGTGCTCCCCTGGTGGCATCAGATAGGTTCTGCACTTCATCAATTACAACCGTTCCTACCTCAGGAAGCCACGCAACTTGATGTCTCAATAATGAGTCAGCACGCTCGTAAGTGGTCACAATGATATCGTATTCTGACATCTCTTCGCCAGTGAGATGCATGTCGCCAGTGGTAACTCCAACCCGAATTGTATTCTCCTCGTAACGTTCCCTAAAGAGCCTTGTAACCTGATAGGCAAGTGCTCGTAGAGGTACAAGATAGAGACCACGAGAACCGTTGAAAATGGCTCTCAATAGCGCCATCTCACCCACCAAGGTCTTGCCAGAACCCGTGGGAGCACAAACCATTATACTGGCTCCATCAAGAAGCCCTTTTTCCACTGCT
>LRSL01000041.1 GCA_001563335.1 Candidatus Thorarchaeota archaeon SMTZ1-45
CAAGCAATGCGTTCATTGTGTTCTCATAGGCTGCTTGTTGATCAGGAACCTTGGAGTCAATGACTCCAGCAGCACCGTAATATGGCAATCCATAGTAATGAGCCATCTGACAAAATGCAGCATGAATCAGTCCATTTTCTGGCGAGCCATATGCAGCCGTTCCAAATCTCTGATCCATTATTGTGGCACAAGAGCCCCACATTATCGGCGTTCCAGGACCCATAAGTTGAGTTAAAACCACAATTGCGTGGTTTTCTGCAATACCCTGAACGATAGTACCTGCAAGTGTAACTGGTCCACTTGCACTAGACAATAATCCTGTACTAATATCAAAAGGAATCCTATACCTTGCGCATTCAAGTATCATGTCAATGATTTCGCGGGTGTACTTCAGTGGTGGGACATTGTTAAATCCGGTATCTATTATTGAAGGATTTTTGGCAAACTCATCCTCACCACCCGCATAGATTTTTGCCATTTCTATGACATCTCTCCAACCTTCAGGAGTTAATGCTACAAGACTGAGGTGTTTTTCCGAGCTTTTAAACATGGCAAGAGCCATTTCTTGTTCCCATATTGTCTTGGGTACATCCTGAGGTAAGATGTTAGGTTTGATGTAGTCAACAGTAGGAAAGTAATCAGCTAGTAGTGTAAACTCCTCCAGATCCTTGATTGTAGAAAGTCTACGTTCTCCAGTTTTCAAGTCTATTGTATAATGTGCACCAAAAGCATTGGTGAAATATGATTCGCCATTCCCTATGACAATATTGTATTTCTGATTTCTAGCAATTAGTTTATGCCTTCGAGGACTCTTTTGAAGTGCATCATTGAGAAGATACTCAGGGATTCTTACAACTTTGGTTTTCTTGTCTACAGATGCACCAGCTTTTGCAAGTTTATTCAGCGCTTTGTCATGCTGAATGACAATGCCAACTTTTTCAAGAACCTCCATTGCAGCTGTATGAATAGAAAGTATCTCACCACGACTTAGCAGTTTGTACATAGAATTCCTCCATATATTTCCTTAATCAGTTTTTTACAAGCTTTTTGACTAGACTGACTGCTGTTACTGCATCACCAGCCCAGCCATCAGCTTCTATCTCATCAGACCATTCTTGAGTGGTGGGAGCACCACCAATAATGACTTTCACGTTTCCCCTAAGACCAGCTGCCTTAAGCTTCTCAATCACAGCCTTTTGCGCGGGCATTGTTGCAGTAAGAAGCGACGATAAACCAAGCACATCCGGTTTGTATTCCTTGACCTTATCAACAAAGGTCTCTGATGAAACATCTTCACCAATATTAAAGACTTCAAAACCCTCAGCTTCTAATAAGGTACCCACTATGTCTTTTCCTATACTATGAATATCACCCTCAACCGTACCAATAATCACTTTTCCTTCGGATTTCATCTCCATTTTTGATTCTTTGATCACTGGAAGAAGCACTGACATTCCTGCTTTCATAGCATCGCCAGCCATGACAAGCTCTACAAGAAAAACTTCTCCTTGACTGAATAGGTCACCCACTGCTTTGACACCCTTGGCTAAACCATTTGTAATAGCTTCCAAGGGAGGGATGTTTTCCTCAAGAGCTTTCTTTGCAAACTCAACAGATTTCTCAGAATCTCCTTCCATGACAGCAGCTTTTAGTTCTTCAAGAATAGAAGAAGTCATTCCAAATCTCCTCCTCTAACATGTCCTGATGGACAATCTTCATCTACGGAATTGCCTACTTATATCTCTACTCGTGGAAGTTAATAAATAGGAGAATCTGAGATTTAATATGCTTTATACAAAAGTGGCTCTTGAGCAAAATAAAGAGAAGCCTGAGGTTATCCTCAGGCTAATAATCTATTATTCTGGCGATAGTGAGGTGTAGATTGCATCCATGTCTATATTCTGCTTTTGCATTCGTCTGGCAAAGTAGACGAACCATAACGCTGAGAATCCATATTGCACACACATCGATATGATCGATAGAAATGCGGCTCCCTGAAAGAATCCAATCAGCAGGAACAACGCTGTTGGAAGCATTATGACTCCTATCCATGACATTAGAGCAATTCCTAAGAATTCAGGTTGTCGTCTGATACTTCCTTCATATAATGGTCGTCTCAAGAACGGTAATTGTAATGCAGCCATTGATTGGAAAATCATCTCTATACCCCAGAGGCCTACTAAGGATGTCACCACAGCCAAGAATCCACTAAGACCAGGAACAGCATATGCAAATGCGAATGGTGCTCCAAACAAGAAGTAGTAGAGGATTGCATATGTGGGAGTGTGGTATTTTGAAAGCTTTCCGAAGAGTGAAGGCATCATCCTATCAAGCGAGGCTTGGAAGAATCCTCTAGTGACCCATGCCATATTTATCGGAGTAGCAGTCAAACCAATAACAACTGGCGATAGTAATATCCATCCGGAGATCACGGGGTTTCCTGCAAGAACTGCAGTCATAGTCCCAAGGCCTCCTTGAAATACTCCTGTTTGCGTTAGATTTCCAGTCGCTGCTGCCACTGCGTATTCACTTGAGAATGTCCCGAAAGTTCCCTGGAATAGCCAGGCTCCTCCTGCAAGCAAACCAGCTAGAATAAGACCACCAAGTATCTGTGAAAGAACTAGGTTCTTCGCTGGATCAGCGACTTCTCCACCATAGAGCAGTATGAGATATGGCCATGTCAGTCCTATGGGCCAGATTGTTGCCAAAAGGGTCATTTCCAGACTAAACGCAGGCGCTGCATATCCTGCTGCAGCGGCGACGGTTTGAACTTCTGTATAAGCTCCAGCACCCCAGACCGCATCCCAGCGGCCAGATACTGCACTAGCTGGAGTTGTCGCTAGTACCACAAGTGCCAAAACCCAGCCAATTGTTGAGAACAATCCACCCGCCATCTGTATTCTCGGTTCCATCTTTAATAATGGCCCAAGATAGGCGATGATTGAAAACAAGGCCATCAATCCTATTGATACTGCAACCAAAGCCATTGGATTCGCTGTTGAGAAGGTGACACCTAAAGATTGCATACCCGGGTTATTTGTCACTGCACCCCATTGAGCGAATGCGGCACCCAAGAATACGAGGAACAGATAGAACTCACTCGTCTTGATAATTGGGTTAGCAATTATGCCACGCCAAACCGCTATTGTACCTGCAACAGGATTGAAACCCCTTGCTGAGATCTGGTAGAGACCCGAAGAACGCGGCATGGCCATCGACAGTAATGTCATCATTACTGTGTAGATAAGCATGAATAACATACCTATTCCCCAAGTTGCCCCAGCATCAATTCCGGGATACATGTCCTGAAGGATGCCGACAAATAGCCATTGATATGTTCCTAGGCTTGCACCTAGAATTGCAAATAGGGATGTCCATGTACCGAAATACTTGGTCAACCCTGATGTCGGTCGAAGAAATAGTACTTCTGACATCATTCTCTCCTTCCTAATTTATTCTCCTCTCCAAAAGCAACATTGGAGAAGATGAATCTCATTAGAAGTAGCAGTGTGATATAAGAGTTTGTGTCGAATTTAAATTCAGTAGTAATTTGTTAAATTGAGTTCAAGTGAATTATTAATAGACAAGCTGAACCAAATAATACTGTCTCCATGGTTTCGGTGTTTTGACGATTTCAACATAATCATAATCAACGATACCAAGACCTACAAGATGATCTTTGGGTTCCTCATCTTCATAGTAGAGAATCTCTCTGAGCAAGTTGATGAGACCTTGAATTACCATTTTCAACTCATCTGAACGCAGTTGTTGAGCTTCTGGATTATCAATGAAGTATTTGTCTATACGACGACTTATCTGTAAACCCAAAATGTACCTGCCTAGTAAACCAATAATCATAGCTGCAAAGGCTGTAATCATAATGTAGGGTGCAATAGCTCCAATGATTGGAGTTTGAGGTGCGATTAAACCAATAATTAGAACTACAAAAACAATGGGAACTGCGACTTGCCATATACCCTCAGTATATGATTGGTATCTTGCAAGTCGAATGGTGTCAGGATTACTCGTGGCTGCTTTGGCCATCTTGATTAGCTTTCTCCTAAGATTCTTCCAGTTCTGCCCAAATCCCTCTCCAAGGGTTCCCTTCTCTACCATGTCATCAACAAAGCTTAGATTGTAGTATATATGAGATCGGTATGCATCTATGTGGTAGATTGCCTTTCTTATGTCATCAGGGTCTGCTTCTTTGGTTTTTATGACTCCAGACTCCCTACGGCTTGCCGCTCTCTTACGCCTGTTCTTTCTTGACATTGTATTGATCTCCGAGCAATGATTTACGCAGATACAGCTATAGCGATAACTTCATCGTTGGGATTCTTGGGTAAGTCGATTACAAATGCACTCAGCATACCTTGTGTGTAAGATGATCCAGGATTGATACATAATGAACGACCAATATGCTCTAGACCTGCAGACTCATGAATATGCCCATGAAGACCTAGAAGAGGTTGATATTCTTCAATAACCTGACGGACACTTTTACTTCCAACAGGAACCATTTCTGGTGCGCCATACCTGACCTTGACCTGAGCCTTCTCATCCAACTTAGGTGCTAGATCAATCATTGTTCCATAGGGGGGAGCATGGAAGTTGCAAATAAGTCCTTCATATGTTTCTACGCGTCCGAACTCCCTACGGAGCTTCTCTAGCAATTCATCCTCAGGACACTCTCGTGGTGTATCCCAAGGAGTTGAATTTACAAACTCGCATGATATCATTTGATGTTTATCATCAATGTCTACGACATTTTGAAGGGGATAAGTGAGTCTATCACTATTTTGTATTAAGTTGTCTATTTCAAGAGAATCATCATTTCCAGGACTTACTACCACCATAATATTGGACGGCACTTTTTCTTCTATTAATGCGATCCACTCTTTCATTCTTTTGAGCATTAGTTCTTTGAACAAGGCAGTTACTTTTTCTGGGCTAGCTTGTAGTTCCTCCAACTCAGAATCTGTAGCAATAAACCAATAGAATCCTCTTTTTTCGTAAATCTGCTTTGCCCGATCTAAATCCTTCTCTGATTTGTACTTCTCTTTTGAGCCCCATGGAGAGGACCACCATAGACCAGGTTTTTCTTCAATGATAGGAACAACAGCCTTGCCTGTGAGGTCTCCACACATCATAACAACATCGCACTTGTATGCCTCGTGTACCCTAACCATTTTTCGTTGCACAGGCACGCTCCCATGTGCATCGCAAGCGAAGAAAACTCGGGTCAAGTTTAAACCTCTTAAAGCAGCGGCCGAAATAGATATTTAAAGGTTTCAGAAATCCAACTGAAGTTAGCTGTTTGTTGAAGTGTTTGCTATGGATTTTGACATTAAGGCACAGCAGGAGTTCATACGAGAAGCACTAAGGATTATTAAAGAAGCAAACAAGCAAGGAATCATCCTGCGACTGATGGGAGCCATAGCAATTCAACTTCACAGTCCAGAATATGCCTATCTGCATGAGAAACTTGGAAGGTTCATTACTGACATCGATTTTGTTGCTTATGAGAAACAAACTTCTAAAATTGAGAAGTTCTTTGAGAGTCAGAACTATTCAAGGAGGATGATATCATTTAGCTTTGCACTCGGAGGTAGAATGATTTTCATCAACAACTCAGATGGAAGGCATATTGATGTCTTCCTTGATCGTTTAGAAATGTGTCATAAAATCGATTACAAGAAAAGACTAGAAATTGATAATCCAACTGTACCATTAGCGGAGCTGCTTCTGCAAAAGATGCAGATTGTAAAAATCAGCGAGAAAGATATTATTGACACTACTATGTTGCTCTTGGCTCACGAACTAGGAGATACTGATGACAATATAATAAATGCAAAACATATCTCACGAATTCTTGCATCAGAATGGGGATTCTATTATACAGTAACAACCAATCTGAAGAAAGTGAATTCCATTATGCGTAAGTTCGAAGTGATATGTGAAAAAGACAACGATATTGTCAGTGGGAGAATTGAGGAGCTCATCAAAAGGATTGACGATGAACCAAAGAGTACCTCATGGAAAATGAGGGCAAAAGTGGGGACATCGAAGAAATGGTATAAGGATGTTGACACTCCTGGAAGCTGATCTAAGTCTTCATTTTTTCATTTTGGTGATGATAACAGTACAGAATTCTCCGCCCTTCTGAAGGTCAGTTTCTCCTATTTCTGGAGGGGTCTGGGCTTGGAGTTCTGGATTCCAGCCCTCAACAAATCCATTGTCAAAAAGCTCCAGAATTGGGCAAACTGTTTCAATGTAGGAACTCGATAACCCTTCATCATTGAAAGCTGGTATTAGAGTAGGTACGGGACATCTACGCCAATGGATGACTGCTCTTTCTTCGGATATTTCAATGATTTCCGGATTAAATACACTGGTTCCTCCGAAAAGTTCTCCAAGTGTGACTAAATCATTCTTCCCAATTGCCTTTGCAGCATTCTTTCCTGCGACAAAACCAGCATCATAGTTTGCTTTCTTAATGTCCTCTAGAATCTCATCACCATATTTATCAGGCAACCTATGGATGAGGTATGAAACTATTAAGCACCTTGTGGCAATCTCTCCAGCAACAAGTTCGTTGCATAACTCCCAAGACAATTCATCGTTTGACAAATTTATAACCTCAATTTTTCTATCTAGAATATGATCTGGACCTTGATGGAATGTGATTCTCTTTTATCTAGAGCAGTTTGAAAAGCTTCTGATGATTTTTCAAGGGGAAATTTGTGTGTAATCAATGGCTTTGAATCAATCCTCCCCATTTCGAGAAGGTCCAAAGATACTTTGAATTCTTTTAGGTGAGTCCAATATGCATATCCCCACGACCCTGTGAGGTTCACTTCTTTTGTGATAAGTGAGAACATATTGATGGGCATCGGATTTAGGAATATTCCAGTTGCGACAATTGTACCATGACGTCTAAGCATACTAACTCCTTGGTCAATCACTGGAGCATTACCTCCGACAGCTTCAACCACTTTGTCAACTCCCTTGCCAGAGGTCAGTTCCATTATTCGCTCTACAGGATTCTCTTTCTTTGCATTAATTGTAGCTGTCACATCAAATCTTTCTGCAGCTTCAAGCTGGTAATCATGAGTACCTGTCACATATACTTCCTTAGCTCCAGCAATATTTGCAGCTTGTGCAGCGAAAAGACCAATTGTTCCTGCCCCGAGTATAACCACAGAATCCTCCATCGAAATACCAGCTCTCTTAATAGCACGCACAGCAACCGCAATGCAGTCCAATGTTGCTGCTTCTTCGTATGTTGTTTTCTCTGAGATTTTGAAGCAATTCTCCTCTGGTGCAACACAATATTCTGCAATACCACCAATATAATAGAAACCAATTAGTCCTGATTTCTCACAGAGATTGTATAATCCAATATTGCACCAGTCACACTTTCCGCAGTTAACTGTTGGTTCTATAACAACCCTATCTCCTAGTTGAAGTGATGTGACTCCCTCACCAATTTCATGGATTTCTCCGGCCAACTCGTGACCTGGCACATATTTTCCTTCGCCAAGTATTGAAGAGATGGGAATGAATGTTTTTTCCTTGTACAAATGAAGATCACTTCCACAGATTCCTGCTGCTCGTACCTTTATCAAGACCCATCCAGGTAGTAGCTTGGGAATCTCAATCTCTTCAACACGCAAATCCTTAGGAGCATAAAGAATACCAGCTTTCATCATTCCCAAGGTGAATAACCTCGAAACATCTACTGACTCTGTGAACTACATAAACATTTCCGCTTAAAGTCCACTTTAAGTTGAGAGGTCACCTTCGACATACTTAATTTGAATAATGACGCAATATAAATTCAAGATAGTGGTGAAGCAAAGAAATGACAGAAGTCTTTGTGAAGCTCATGAATAAAGGGCTCAAACATGCAGAGCATAACAAGTTTGCATTCGAAACAAGTGAGAATGCAACAGTTAGAGATTTGATTAATGAGCTTCATGAAGAGTATAGAGAGAGATTCGAAGTTTATCTAGAAGACAAGGAAAAACGAGTTCTAAGAAGAGATACAGTAGTCATAGTAAATGGCATGAATATGGTTGCTAGAAAAGGAGAGAAGACAAAACTCTCCAAGGGTGATTTGATTGTCTTTATGATAGCAGCTGTAGGTGGGTAAAGGAAGAAAAATGAGGGCGAAAAACACCCTCAATCAATCTTCAGGAAAGTAGTCTGATTCAAGGATTTCAGAATCTACAAGTCCTGCTGAAACAGCCATGATCTCTGCGATGTCAAGTACTCTTGTGTCCAAATCTGCTTCGTAAAAACCATGAGTCAGATTCATCTCACAGGCTGGACAAATTGTTGTCAATAACTCGGCTTCAGTTTCAACGAAATCTCGAATTCGTTCGTCTGCCACCCGTTGAGAATAGTCTGGAAACATAATCTTGCATCCACCACCACCCCCACAGCAGAAAGCATGCTCTCGGTTTCTAGACATCTCAGTGAACTCTATTCCTGGAATTGAATTAAGTATAGCTCGTGGAGGATCATAGATATCTCGGTAACGTCCAATTTCACAAGGATCATGATATGTGATCTTCTTGTTGACGGGGTATTTGAAATTCAACTTCTTTTGGTCAATTATCTCTAGTAAGACCTCGCTAGTATGACGAATTCTGATTGGTAACTTTTCCATTCCAAGAAGATGAGGATACTCTTCATCAAAAGCTCTAAAGCAACTGGGGCAAGGTGTTATGATTTCCTTGACTCTACGACTCTGCAGTTTTTTCAAATATGCTTCAGCATATTCCTTAGCATTCTCCATCTTTCCGGTGACCCAGTAAGGAGTACCACAGCATTTTTGATCATCACCTAAGAAATCAAGTCGATAACCTGCTGCTTGAAGAAGACGAACAAGTATGTTTGTCTTCTCCTTAAAACGATGGCTGGCGAGACATCCAGGATAGAATAGGGTTCCTGAACCCTCTTTGAATTCGAGTTCCTTGGCCCACCTGTTATGCTCTTTAGGGGGATCTGCAAAGATATTTCCGGAACTTGTAACCGTAGCGGCCATATTCGCTCCAGCTTCAGGAATTTGAACTCCTTGCTCAACGAAGTCTTGACGCATTGCTTTTGTAATCTCAATGACATCAATTTGAGCCGCTTTCTTGCATTCCTCTCTACAACGTCCACACATGAAACATCCAAAGATTCTTTCTGCAAGGTCTTCAGAGTATTCAAGATTTCCCTCAAGGATTGCCCTCGCAATAGCCATTCTACCTCTTGCTGTTGAAGATTCCCAGTGTTGTGTAAATATCTCAGGACAACGGTCATTGTAGTCAAATCCTCGACAAAACTCACATCTCCCGCAAGCATAGATCATATCTTTGTATTGTTCAATTCTCATCACAATTCCTCCTCTGGGATGAAAATTCCACGTTGCAGGATGTTCTTTGGATCAAGTGTCTTTTTTAGGGTCTTGAGCAGACGGTAGTAACCAGTGTCCCGCTCAGCTACAAATCTACGGAGACCATCTCGTCCACCAATACCGTAAGGAACCACGGGTCCATTGAGAGTGATTTCATCAATCTCATCTGCCATCTTAACAAGTTCCTTCCAATCATCGGGTTCTCTATAGTTGGTAACCATGAAAGCAAGCCAATCTCTCGGGAGAATTTGTCCACCAAAACCAGCTTTGGTATATCCTCGTTTTTGGATTACTTCCTCTCTCCAAACCTTATACAGAAAAGTGATATCGTCAATCCTAAGAGACCCTGCTCCGAAGAAATGCCATACTCCAGTATTGAATAAGTCAGCTAATCCAGTGAGTATTCTTCCAAAATAATCATCTGCTGGAGCACGGTCACCAATCTCTCCTCCAAGTTCTTTGATCTTCTCGATGATCTTCTTTTTTCGATGATCAACAATCTCCTGCTCGTAGCCAAATATATCCATCATCAAGAAAAAGACATCAGGTGCTGAAGGGTCAACCCAGAGATATATCCCCTGCATATACTCGTCACCGACATGTCTGTTGATGAAGTGCCCAAATTCAATGACATCATCAAGTGTCTTCATTGTTGCTGTGAGTCGTTCCGAAATGTCAGTTACAGGTCGTATTCGTAGTGAGAGTTCTGTACAGACACCTAGAATTCCTTCCGCACCGATAAACATGCCAGCTAGATCAGGTCCAAGGCACTGACGTTTGAATTTTCCTGCGCTTGGCCAAGCTGCAGACCCCGTTTCCACTATGTCACCATTTGGTAAGACCATCTCTAGAGCGATTATATCCTGATTTCCATGGAAACCAAACTTGGCTGTTGAGTGTGGTCCGCCACCTGCTTTCATGACCGATCCTCCAACAGTCATTGCAGGTCCCCCTGCTTCACTGCAAAGGTACGTCAATCCTTTTTTACGTAATTCTCGATCTAGCTTAGCCCATGTGCAGTTGGGTTGCACACTAGCAACGAGATCACGCTCGTTTATTTCCAAGACCTTATTCATACGCCCTAAATCAAGCATAATACCTGGTTCCTGAGGTAGATAAGCATCCCAGTGGGAAGTACCTCCGCCTCTAAGGTATACAGGATATTCATGGTCATTCGCTATTCTTAGAATAGCTTGAATCTCCTCCTTGGTTTCGGGCATAACAACATGGGTTGGCATCTTCTGCTCTGCGGGACTTAAATCACGACTATATGGAATCAAGTCAAAATCTCTATCAGTTACACGACTCGGGCTAACAACATCCTGTAGAAGAGCAGTAACCTTCTTCATGTCGACCATCATCGTTCTCTCCAATGACACTGTTGAAATTGTCATAGCAGTGTCAAACTTCAAGAGTAGTAGCCACCGATTAATTAAAGACTACGGTCAGAACCCAATTTAACTTGAGATTATAATTTCATAAAATCAGGGATGACGCATGAAGCCACGAGAGAGATTCCACGCTGCTGTGAACCATGAAGAACCAGATAGGGTGCCTTTGGATTATTGGACCACTCCACAAGCATATGAGAACCTTCGAGATTACTTAGATATCACAGCATCTGAAACTCAAGACTGGGGAATTATGTCTACATGGAAAACATCAGAAGAATTGTTGAAACGACTCAATTTAGACTTTAGACGAGTCTATATGAAAACCGCTGTAGGTTTCAAACCTCAACCACTCCCTGATGGATCTGTTGAAACGGAGTTCAAGTGTGGCATGACATTGATAGGTGGATACTATGAGGTCACTTATTATCCATGGGCTGAGTTCACTGAAGTTGAACAAGTTGAAGAATTTGAGTGGATTGATCCAGATGACCCATCAAGAATGGATGGAGTGCTAGAGTGGGCAAGATACCTCCATGAAGAAACAGATTATGCAGTTGTAGGTATGGTAGGTGGACCATGGGGAGTTTTTGAGGTTGTAGCACACTACATGAGAGGGTTTGATAAATTCCTAATCGATCTTCTAAAACGACCGAATCTTGCAGAAGCTATGATGGAAAAAAGCATGAAACTTGCAATAGAAATGAATCGTGTCCTTCTAGATGAAGTTGGAGAATATTTGGACATAGTACAAGTTGGGGATGATCTGGGTCATCAGGATGGACTCCTCATAAGCCCAAGGATTTATCGTAACATGGTAAAACAACGACACAAGAAGATCTATAGTGACATCCATAGACGTGCACCACATGTCAAGATCCTCTATCACTCATGCGGTGCAGTAGAGCCCATGATTGAAGATTTGATAGAGGTCGATGTAGATATTTTGAATCCAATACAACCACTAGCAAAGGGAATGGACTCTGCACAACTCAAGAGAAAATATGGCGATAGATTGACTTTCCATGGAGGAATAGACTTGCAACATGCCATGTCAGCCCAAGGTACAATTGAGGATGTTCGAGCAGAGGTTGATAGACGAGTAAAAGATCTTGCACCAGATGGCGGCTACATTCTTGCTCCTGCACACAACATTCAGCCAGAATCGACTCCAGAAAAAATCTTGGAACTTTATGATTATGCTACTAAGAAAGGCATGTACCCGATAGATTGAAGCACTCAAGGAATAGGTCTCTCTTTGTGAAGATCATGAGGATCTTTGCCTTCATCTAGTTTGTCTGCCCACCAATTGTCAGTTGCAACAACCTGTTCAGCATGTTTAAGGACTTCTTCTATTCGATCCGCGGGAATCACAACGATTCCATCACCGTCCCCGAAAATCAAATCTCCAGGATGAACGCTAACTCCACCACAGACAATGGGATTCTGGACAGACTCCATATTTAATCGACCCCTCATAGTTCCTGGATGACGACCTCTAGCAAAAACTGTGAAGTTCATGGCATCGATTTCATGTATGTCTCTTGAGGTGCCATCTACCACTGCTCCTTTAACACCTATAGGAATCCCAATTTTTGTCATAATCTGACCCCAAGCTGAACAGTCTATAGCTCCAGCCATATCAATGACAATTATATCACCCTCTACAGCATTGGTAGCTAGACTCATGAAAACATCCAGTTGTTTCTCATCATATGGACGATTAGCTGGTGATCGTGTCAGCTTTCCAGTTCTAGCAAATCCTGCCATCCGCTTATTCTTAGTGAGAGGCAAAATACCTCGGTCCATACACACTTGTCCAAGTCCTATTTCATCTGCTGCATCAGATAATGCGGCTACATACAGTTTCATTGTTCGTTCAATTATAGAATTTCGATTAGTCGTCATAATTGTCGCTCCTCTTTGGTGTTATTTTGGATCAGCATGAAGTTACTATAGTAGGCTTTCAAGATTATACACGTATCTTAAAATTCCTGTGAAATTGAAAACTTTATGCAGCAAATCACCATAGTCCATTAGATAGGTTATATAAACTGGGAATTTCTCCGCAGGCTCTTAGGGGTAATAGTAATGCTTGCTGAGAGAAATGTAGATGTTCCTGCGAGTGAAATCCGTAAAATCTTCAACAAGATAATTGGTAGAACTGATGTCTTTGATATGACTGTCGGGATTCCTGATTTTGATACTCCAGAACATATCAAAGAAGCCGCAAAGAAGGCTCTCGATGATGGGTTCACTCGGTACACTCACAATGCAGGTTATATCGATGTGAGAGAAGCCCTCGCTCAGAAACTCAAACGTGACAATAATATTGAAGCAAATCCTGAAACCGAGCTGATATGTACAGCAGGTGGAATGGGAGCTCTTGTTCTTGCAAACATGGTTATCATAAATCCAAGAGAGGAGGTGATCTATCCAGACCCAGGATTTGTGAGTCATTATGCACACATTAAGCTAGCTGGAGGTGTGCCAGTTCCAGTTCAGCTAAAGAAGGAACATCGGTTCGGTTTCCTAGCAGAGGATATTGAAAGCAAGATTACTTCCAAGACAAAGATGATAGTACTTAATTCACCAAATAATCCGACTGGTGGAGTTATTTCCAATATGGAATTGAAAAGGATTGCAGAATTGTGTATTGAGAAGGATTTGTACGTGATTGCTGATGAAGCATATGAGAAATTTAGATACGTAGAAGAAGATCCTTTGTTCATTGGTTCACTCCCAGGTATGAAGGAGAGAACCGTTTCAATATTCTCACTTTCTAAGACCTACGCAATGACCGGGTGGCGTATCGCTGTCGCTACAGGATCCAGCGAGCTAATTGGTGCAATGACAAAACTCCAGGAACATATCATAGCTATGCCAACATCAATAGCCCAAAAAGCAGCAGCAGCTGCAGCAATTGGTCCCCAAGATTGTATCAGCGAGATGTTGCAGACATTTCGACGACGCCGGGACTTAATAACAAAGGGATTAAACGATATCGAAGGAGTTGAATTAGAACCTCCTGGAGGCGCCTTCTACGTATTCCCTGATGTGTCTGCATATGGTATAAAATCATATGATCTCGTTCACAAACTCCTAAATGAGACGAAAGTCGTCACAGTCCATGGAACAGCTTTTGGAAAATATGGGGAAGGATTCCTCAGGCTTTGTTATGCTGTTTCTACTGAGAGGATTAATGAAGCACTCAGCAGATTAGATGGTTATCTACCAAAATTATTGCATTAATTGTGTCAGATGCGAAAAGTAATGAATAGAAAAATCATTAGTGCGAAGGATGACGTCCCGTAGTAAGCGCTTAAAGCAAAGAATGCTTGATGCCGAACCAACGATATCATCAGAGAGAGCTGTTCTCTTTACAGAATATGTTAGAGATAATTTGTCTGAGCCAACAATACTGAAGAATGCAGGTGCGTTTGCTTATGTTCTTGATAATATAACAATCAGAATAGAGCCCGATGAACTTATCGTTGGGAACATGGGACCAACTCCTCGATCCTGCCAAGTATTTCCAGAGTATAGCTGGAATTGGATTGAAGAAGAGTTAGACAGATTTGACAAACGCAGAACCGAGCGATTCTCAATAAGTGAAGAGGACAAACAGAATCTCCGGAGAGTGTTCCAATTCTGGAAGGGAAAGAGCACATCTGAAATTGCGGGGATAAGGATGCCACAAGAATCGATAAAGGCATCAAAAGCAGGCCTATTCACGATTGGGGCTCCAGGTACAGGAATCGGACATGTTATTGTTGATTATGAAAAAGTGCTGCGGAAGGGATTCCTCAGAATTCTAGACGAAATTGAAGGGATAGCAGGTGACTATTATGACGCAGTTCGTACTGAGATCATTGCAGTCCTCAGATATGTGGAAAGATTCTCTCATCTAGCGTCAGATATGGCAAAAAAAGAATCTGACAAAAAAAGGAGGGAAGAACTGAAAGAGATTGCTAGAATCTGTATGAAAGTGCCAGCTGAACCTGCAGGTTCATTTCATGAAGCGCTTCAATCTTTCTGGTTTATTCATCTCCTAATCCAGACAGAGTCTAATGGTCATTCAATGTCCACTGGAAGATTTGATCAGTACATGTTTCCATTTTACAAGAGCGATATCAAGAAAGGAAGAATCACCCAAGCTCATACGCTCGAACTTCTTGAGGCTCTTTGGGTAAAAATGACCTCTCTCATCAAGATACGAAATGAATACTATAGTATAGCATTTGCAGGTCATCCAATGTTCCAGAACCTCACAATAGGAGGACAGAACGAAGATGGATCTGATGCATCGAATGATCTTGCTAGATTAATCCTTCAAGCGACTGCTAATATTAGAGTGACTCAACCGAGTGTTTCTTTCCGGTGGCACAAGAATACACCGGAAGACCTCAAACTACAGGTGGTTGATGTAATATCTCAAGGACTAGGAATGCCAGGTCTCTTTAATGATGATGCAATCATACCAATGATGATTGAGAAGGGAACTCTCCCATCAGAGGCCAATAATTACTCTATACTTGGATGTGTTGAACCAATAATTGGGGGAAAATCTGATCCAAGACAAAATATAGGGTATGTGAATCTACCGAAGATACTTGAAGTAACACTGAACAATGGTAGAAATCCAAAAACAGGTGAACTAGTGGGAAAAGAAACCGGAGATCCTCGAGATTTCAAATCATTTGATAAGTTGTGGTTAGCATTCAAGGAACAGATCGATTACACCATAGAGCTTTTGACTAATGCAGACAGAATTGCTGCAGAAGTTCTTGCAGAAAACACACCAACTCCCTTCATATCATCACTTCTTGAGGGATGCAATGAGTCAGGAAAGACAATGCAAGAAGGAGGAGCGATTTACAATTCAGGCGGAATCATGGGAGTTGGAATTGCTATCGTGGCGGACTCACTTGAAGTCCTAAGAAAGTTCATCTTCGAGAGGAAAGAGCTGACGATGGATGAGATGCTTCAGATTCTTGCTGACAACTATGATGGTCATGAAGAACTGAGAATCAAGTTTGAGAATGATCCATCAAAGTATGGTAATGACATCGAGAGAGTGGACTTTATTGCAAGAGATACTGGAAGAGCTTTCTGCAATTCAATTCAGAGCAGGATGACAACAAGAAATGGCCCATATCATGGAGCTCTGTTCTCAGTTTCTATGTACATACCACAAGGCGAAGTTCTTGGAGCAACACCAGATGGAAGAAAAGCTGGTTATATGATTTCTGATGGAGTTTCACCGACTCAGAACAGAGATGTTAATGGACCAACAGCAGCGATGAAATCTGTTGCTCGTTTGGATCATGCATTATGTTACAACGGTACACTATACAATATGAAATTCACACCAGACTTCTTTGATACTGAGTCGAGGAGAAAGAAATTCATCAGTATGGTTGACGCATACTTTGGAATGGGAGGTTTCCACGTACAATATAATGTGGTTTCAAGAGAAACCCTTGAAGATGCAAAAGTAAATCCTCTGCAGCATAGAGACCTTATTGTTCGTGTTGCTGGATATAGTGCTTATTTCATCGAACTTGATCCCTTTGTTCAGGACGAGGTGATCGCTAGGACAGAGTTCTCTTGACAATAGGTCGACAGATTTAACATTTCCATGAGATAGTATGCTCTTGTTAAACCTTGATGAGTTGAGAAACATGAGTTATGACGTAGTCACCTTTGGAGAAGTAATGCTTCGCCTCTCTCCGCCTGACTTCAAGAGGTTTGAGCAGACTGAGAGATTTAATGCAAATGCAGGTGGAGCAGAGATGAATGTCGCTGTAGCTTGTGCGCGACTAGGACTGAAATCTGCATATGTCACTAAATTGGGAGACAATTCTATCGGACATTTCATACGGAACAAAGCTCGTGAACATGGAGTTGATACATCACACATCCTGTGGGATGCAGGTAGTAGATGTGGTGTTTACTTTGTAGAATTTGGTGCAGCGCCACGTACAAACCGGGTCATCTATGACCGTAAAGAGTCTGCAATAAGTAAGATAAAACCGGGAGAGGTTGATTGGAAAAAAATCCTGAAGGGAACTAAGCTATTCCACACAAGTGGAATTACACCTGCTCTCAGTTTAAGCTGTGCAGACGCAACTGATGAAGCTCTCAAGATAGCAAAAGAACAGGATGTCAAAGTTTCATACGATGTAAACTACAGAGGAAAACTCTGGACTCCAAAAGAAGCGCAAAAATTCACAGAACCGGCCTCTGAGTATATTGATATTTTAATCACTACCGAGGAGGACACCAAGGTTGTCTATGGAATTGAAGGAAAAGACTACGAAGATGTTGCTGCAAAACTGATTGACACATTTGGATTTGAGGTTGTGGTCATTACACTCAGGGAAACACCTTCGGTCTGGTTCAATAAGTGGTCAGTTTTCGCATATTCCAATGGAAAAGTGTTCAAAAGCCCAGTCTATGATGTCGAAATTGTGGATCGATTAGGTGGAGGCGACTCTTGTAGTGCAGGTTTTATCTATGGATATCTTGAGCTAAAAGATTTACAGAAAGCGGTTGATTTTGGCTCAGCATTCTCAGCACTGAAGCACTCAGTTCCTGGAGACCTTGCTTTTGTTTACAAATCAGAGGTTGAAGAACTCATCAAAGGTCGCCAACGCGGTTTGCGTATTGAAAGGTGAAACGATATGTGGACGAAGGAAACAGCAATGAAATTAATCTATGAAACTGGTTTCATTCCAATTATCCGTGTTGAGTCCACGGACATTGCTTTCAAAGTAGCTGAAGCATTTTTGGAAGGCGGAATCAATATCATAGAGGTCACAATGAGTGTTCCTGGCGCAATCGATGTAGTCAAGCAGCTTATCGAAAATTATGGTGATAAAGTTCTGATAGGAACGGGAACTGTTCTAGATGGCATAATGGCAGAGGAAGTTATTAAAGCTGGAAGTGAGTTCATTGTGAGTCCGAACTACTCCCAAGATTTGATAGAAACTGCTAAGAAGCACTCCAAACCAATAATTCCAGGAGCTCTCACACCGACTGAGATCTACAATGCGTATTCGATGGGAGCAGACGCAGTGAAAGTATTTCCATGTGGGAACATAGGAGGGGCAGACTACATAAAAGCCATTAGAGCTCCGTTACCAGATATCCCTCTTGTTCCGACTGGAGGGGTTGATCTTGAAACAGCAGGACCAATGCTTGATGCTGGAGCTTATGCTCTTGGTGTGGGTGGAGCAATTACAGACAAAAAGGCAATCAAGGAAAGAAAATATGAAGTGATTACTGAGAATGTTAGGAAATTCCTTGATATTGTGAAGAAGTATAGAAGCTAAAAAGGAAACAACTAAATCCGCCTTTTGCTGCATGTAGCTATTGGGTGCTAAGAGATGACACAAGACTTACTTGAACTCATGCGAGAAAGAATTGCCATTGGCCTTGAACGAGAGAAGACTTTGGAAGCTATTGAGGGATGGGAACGAACAGCACATCTAAGCTTGAAAGAAGGAGCGGAATACCATTTCATAGTCAAAGATAACAATATCACTGTGCATGAAGGTTCTATAGAAAACCCAGACATGAGAATTCAAAGTGATGAAGATACAATTAGAAAATTGTTTCTTGAGGAGATGAGTGCAGCCTCAGCCCTCCTGAAACGTAAGTTGAAAGTGAAGGGTTCAGCTTCTGACCTGATGAAAATCAGACACATCTTCTAACTGTAGGTCATTATCTGGAGGATATAGAGTGGATAAGAAGATAGTGACAGAACTATCCAAAGTTGTTGGAAAAGAATACATCTCAACGAAAAAGGATGTCCTCATAGCATACTCAACATCTGCTTCAATGAGTTATGAAAATGTCATTCCAGATGCTGTTGTGAGACCAGGGACAACAGAAGAAGTTTCTAGAGTTCTAAAGATAGCAAATAAATACAAAATCCCTGTGACTCCACGATGTGGTGGTTCAAGTCTCCAAGGGGAGGTGATTCCGCATTCGAATAGTCTTGTTATAGAATTGATGCGACTTGAAGATATTGTCTTGTACAAAGATCTAAGGTCAGTGACTGTAGGGGCTGGAGTTACATTTGGTAAACTTGACAAATATCTGAACAAACATGATTTATGGATTCCATTCTATCCAGGTTCTGCTCTAGCTGCAACATTGGCTGGTAATGTTGCTGTAAACGGAGCAGGTTTTGGGTCTGGAGTATACGGATGTATAGCAGAACTCGTTATGGGTCTCGAAGTTGTTTTACCTGATGGTACAATTATCCAAACAGGTTCTGAGGCAAACCCGAACTCACCAGGACCTTTCTTGCGTTATGCTTTTGGTCCAGACCTTACAGGGCTTTTCATTGGCTCTCTTGGTAGTTTTGGAATCATCACGAAGGTTTCTATAAAGACACACAAACGGATGAGGCACATTGATTATAACACCTACGGATTTAATGAGGTTGAGAAAGCAGAGAGATTCCTATTGAAGTTGAAGGAAAATGATATCAATGCAGTATGGGTAGCGCTTTATGAAGGCCGTGTACTCGAATTCTTTCTTGAAATGGTGGGTGAAGAGTATGGCGTCCCACAACATGATTGGCCAACTTTCACTGTATCTGTAGCCATTGGTCATGTAAGGAAGGACCAGTTACAGAGTGACATGAAGATGGCAGGCAGTATATGCGAACAACTTGGAGGTTATGTTATTGGGGTTAAAGAGTTACCAAAGGCAGAATGGGAGGATCGCATGAGAGAGCTTGCTCGCTCATCATATGTTCATGGATGGCACTGGCGTATTCTATATCACCATCAACCACCAATTAGCTGGCATAAGTCAATGGATGCAATTTGGTCGGTTATGGATGAGTATGGTGTCTTGGGACACACTGCGGGATTTCTTTCAGGTCATGGAAGTTATAACTGGTATCCTCAAATCTACTTTGATCCACAGGATAAGAATGAGGAAGAAAGAGTTAAGGAGGCTCATAGAGAGCTCGCACGACGTCTCTTCAAGACTGGAGCAGTCCCTTTCAAACTAGCTGAATACTGGAAAGATGCGATTGAAGGTATGGATGACTATATGGCATTTCTCAAACTAATCAAGAAGACAATTGATCCAAATAACATAATGAACCCAGGAGTACTAGGAGGAATTTAGTGATAACAGAGATAGACCTTGATGAACTTGTCGAAAACCTGATGCAATGTCGCAGGTGTGGAATTTGCAGAAATGCGGTATTCGAAGAAAGAGGTTTTGATGGAGTCTGTCCAGTCTGGAGAAACTCTTCTGGGTTTGAAACCAGTTTCATGCGTGGTCGGATTCAAGTAGCATTGGCTCTGTTGGAGGGAGTCCTTGAAAAGACTCCAGAGAATGCTGAGGCACTTTATACCTGTACTCTCTGCGGGAACTGCACTGAAATTTGCGCCGCAGAGTTTGACCCAGCAGAGTGTCTTGAGAAAGTTAGAGCTGTTCTAAATGATATTCCAAATGATGTTCGAGATTCTATTGCAGAAATGATCATGCAATATGATAATCCATATGAAGAGAATAGTCAGCTCAAACGGAATTGGGTTGAGGAAGTTGGATTTGAGATAACATCAACGGGAGAGGTTCTCTATTACGTTGGATGTACAGCTGGAATTAGACTTCCTAATATTGCTAAATCCACCGTGAAGATATTGAAAGCAGCGGACATCGATTTTGCGGTCCTTGAACATGAACCCTGTTGCGGCAGTGTTATGCTCCGAACAGGTAGAATTGAGAACGCACTCACTAATGCGAAGAGGTTTGCTGATATCATTCAAAAGTCTGGAGCAAAGAGGATCATAATTACTTGTGCAGGTTGTTTGAAAACTTTGACAGAGGATTATCCCAAGATGGGAGTTGAACTTCCAGAGGTCATCCATATAACTGAATTCTTAAGGGATATAATTGAAAGTAAGAAACTCAAACTGAAATCATTGGGGAAAGGAATCAAGGTGACATACCACGACCCCTGTCATCTTTCGAGAGCCCTAGGATTCTATGATGAACCACGGGAAATAATCAAGGCAATCCCAGATATTAAATTGGTAGAGATGGAAACTAATAGAGTAACTGCTATGTGTTGTGGAGCAGGAGGAGGACTTCGCTCATATGACTCGGAGCTTTCAAAGAAGATAGCAGCGGATAGAGTGAAAAGTGCAGTTGCCATTGATGTAGAAATGATTGTGACTGCTTGCCCCTTCTGCGAGCATAATCTCACGGCAGGCGCAGATATAATCGACCAATCTATGCGTGTTGTTGATGTTGTAGACCTAGTAGCTGAAAGTCTAACATTGAAAGGAAATGGGTAGTCACTACGAGCGTAATGCAACCCATTATAGAAAGTATCACAAATGAAGCTAGTATCCACCGCTTCTATCGCGATAACCGCCACCACGACGGCGATCTCGGCCTCCATAGCCACGGTCTCGACCATAGCCGCCTCCACCGCCTCGCCCATATCCCCTGCCGCCACCACTATATCTTGGTC
>LRSL01000042.1 GCA_001563335.1 Candidatus Thorarchaeota archaeon SMTZ1-45
GTGAAGCAGTATTATGCTTCAAAAATGGGAAGAACCTACAAGACCACAGACCCGAGAAAGACGAGTTGGGAAAAATCTGGAACCTCAATGATAGGGTGGATGTCGCGATTCGGTTCAAGCCTTGACATGCCCTTCAAGTCCATCTCACTGTTTGTGGGAAGTTGGATGCTCTTGGAGATTGGATGGCCAATTTTGACCATACTTGGGATTGTGACAGCTGGATCTGTCTGGAGTGTTCCCTCTTCAATCGCATCAATGTTCATCGTTGTCTATGGGCTAGTATTGATCAGTGGGGTCAATGTGGTCAGGAGTCTTATAGTACAACTTACTGGACAAAGGGACAATCTTGTGAAAGCATTGTTCAGAGGTTATTTCTGGAGTCTGTTGGTTGTTGGACTGATTCTGACCATTCACCAGTATTTCCATAGTCATCTACCTTTTCTCTACCTGATTCCCATCATCTACCTTCTTCCAATAGAGATCCTCGGTAACACAGTTCCAATACCAATTCCTCTAGGGATCACAGGGATGTACATGGACATCATCGTGATGGTGCTCATCTACGTCGTGGGGATAACAGGGAGTTGTATAGGTGGACTGGAGATATTGAAACACTTCATCGATAGCTCCCGTCAAAGAGGGAGTTATCATGCTATTCTCTCCGTGCTGATACTAGCAGTCTTTCCGGCGATGAATATTCACTTCTCAGTTGTCTTCTTGAACTCCATTCTTGACCTGTACAGGGGGTTGATTCTCGGTGCTTGATCCATTGGCTTTTCTCAATATGGCAGTCCCATTTCTCGTCCTGTTTGGCGTCAGTATAATGACAATAACCCTAGTTCACCTTGGTCTGTCAATCAGTGGAAGCCGGTTTCAGACTGAGATAAGCACAATCCTTGGACTTGCAGTGTTCATTGGTATGCAGTTTCTTCTTGGAATCTATGAAACATCGTGGACTCTTCTCATGGTATTCCTTGTGACTCCATTGATGGTATATGAGGCTGTACGTCCACTCACTGAGAATGACAGGGTTTCTTTTCTCTTGGATACTTTCGCTGAGTGTGATGATGTTCTTTGTTTCTCTCATGGTGGTAGGTATGTGGCTTTAGGAGCTATGAAAATCATTGGTCTACCAAGAGAGAAACTGCCACCAGCTACCAAGGATGATGTGGATGATGAACTGAAGATTCTGCATCCACTCTGGGAAAACAGCAAGCAGTCTGGAGCGACCTTCACAATCGAAGCGAGGGTGGTAGATGGTCTTGTAGAGTTAGTCGTCTTTGTGCTCTTGAGGGGAAAGGACTGGAAGTCAACCATAGAGAGAGTGAAGCAAAGCAGAGAGTATATTGAAACTTGGTTGAACCAGATGGACTACTCCTATGAGATACTTGGCGGAGCGAGTCTTGAAGAAACCTACAAGGCTCTGAACATTGATTCAGTTGGAGTACTGAGAGCAGAGGGTATCCCAAAGAGGCTCTCAGGCAGTCTTGGCTTACTGGTTCAGCGTCTCGTTGAACAGAGAGTTGATGCGAGTGTCCAACTCTCATTCTCATCAGGCGTCATTCCTCGTCTTAGTAAGGACTCGGGGATTCAGCATGGAAACCCAGAGAGACCGCCTAGGATTCCACATCGCGTGGAAGACCACAATCTCCGTTCCATGTACAAACAGATGGTTGAGATAGAGGCATGTGAAGAAACTGGCGTCTTTCGTTGTGGTATGAACATCCTCGTGCATGGAGAGAGTACTTTGCAGCAAGTAGAGTCGATAATCAAATCGGTCTGGAGTGATGTGAAGATCAAAGCATCACCTATTGGGAAGGTTTCACGGAGCTGGAATAGGTATCTCTTGAGAAATCAGATTCAAGGCACTGTATCCATGAGCGGGGCTCGACTCTATGCCCTCATTGATCTGTCTGAACCCCTTCCAGGTGTTCCTCGACGTTTCACACCTCCAGAGTTTCTGCTGCCAATGCGTGATTCTGAAACATCAGACATGGTCCCTGTTGGATCAGTCATGCTCAAGAGAAAGAAACTGGACCAAGTATATGGAATTCCAAAACATCATTTCTGTCATCATTTAGGACTCTATGGCGGCACGGGTTCCGGGAAGACGAACACAGCCAAGCATCTTCTCGATGAGCTGAATCAGTTGAATGTCCCCTTCCTCGTATTTGACCCATCTACAACGGAGTTTCGTGAGTTATGTGAACGGGTAGATAATCTTCGGGTCTTTACAGCTGGTGATGAAGACACTGCACCATTTCGATTCAATCCGTTTCATGTTCTTTCGGGAGTCCCAGTTCACAAACATATTGAGAATTTAGCGACCTGTTTCATTGCGTATTGGCCAACAGAAGGCATCCTTGTGGAGCATATCACGAAAGTGTTCAAACGCATGTACGCCTTGGCTGGATGGGACGAACTCTCTAATACTCGCGGTCGTACAGTCATGCTCTCTGACTTGACCGAAGCAAAGGAGATGGTAATCAGTGAACTGGAATATGGTTCACGACTGAACCAAGACTTGATTGGAGCCTTCAAGGCTCGATTTGAATCCGTATTAGATGACCCAATTCTGGCTGTGATGCTGAACACTGAGAGAGGAATCACAATACCTGAACTGTTAGAGAATCCCACTGTTCTCGAAATGAGAAACCTCTCAGATTCTAAGGTAGGTCTTGTCACAAGCCTATTGCTTGTTCAAATTGCAGAGTACTTGGAAGCTCAAGGTCGGTTGCAAGACCAAGAACTGAAACATGTCTTGGTCCTCGAAGAGGCTCATCATGTCTTGAAACAGACCAACACTAACGGAGGTCTTTTTGATAGTCATGCCATTCAACAGCAGGCTGTCAACACGATAGTTCAACTGCTAAGAGAGGCTCGTGGGTATGGTCTTGGAACAATATTTCTTGACCAAAGTCCCGGTGATTTAGCAATCACTGCTGTGAAAGTTCCTGGAATCACAATCACTCACTTCTTGAAAGACTCAAGAGAACGAATTCTGGTAGGGTCGCAGGCTAATCTATCTGAGAGTCAAACCCGATATATTGGTGAATTGAAGAAGGGCGAAGCGATAGTTCACAGCGGTTTCAATGAGCAGGCAGTGAATATTCAAATCTCTCATTTTAGGGACAAGTATGTGGGAACAGGCGAGCCTTGGACAAACGAGAGAATTGCAGAATGGATGCAGGCATACTATGCATCCAGACCTTATATGAAAAGACAGCAGTTACCAATGATTGGGTCTTGGAAACCAGACCCAATAGTGCTTCGGAATCTTGAGTATGTTACAGAGTCAGAAGATTTCGTGGATAAAATCGAAGAATATCTTGACCCAAGAAGTGGATTTGCTGAGGTACTCGTTGAACGGCTTCTTCGAAAGCATCATGCTTCAACTAATCCTACGGAGGTTCAACGCTACGTTTCCCTGTTCATCAACTATCTGACAGACCCTGAGAGGTGTTATGATGAAAGAGGGTAGGGATTTTGATGAAATTGAAGACGGTGACGGAAAGAAACTCTATACTCTAAAAGAACTCTTGTCTGAGGTTGAAATTGAGGAAGGTGATAACAGCGGGAGATCTATCACTGAGGATGACCGTGATAATCTTCTCAGAGAGATTCATGACGAATTACTCACTGAGAGTGAGAGAGATGAGTTAGTCAGGGACATCTCGAGGGTTTCAAAGGAGTTACATGATACTGAGAATATTCCTAGAAGACCCACTTTCCAGGACCTAGACAAAAATGAAGTATATCGCCTATACTACGGAGAAAAGTTCTCTCAAGGAAAAGTGGCTGAAGTCTTAGGTTGTTCAAGACATGTGATACAGCAGGTTTTCTTAAATCAGGGATGGAAAACCCGATCAGTGGGTGGTGTTGAGAAAGACATCGACCCCCACGAAGTCTATCGCATTTGCGTTGAAGAGGGGCGTCCCAAGAAAGAAGCCGCTGAGGCTCTTGGATGCAAGTCCACAAGACCTATCAATCGAGTCCTGAAGGAGAATGATTGGCAAACCCCACTCGAGCAAAAGATGGAAACTGAGATCGACCCTGATGAGGTTCACAGGTTGCATTTTGAGGAGGGTTGGTCTCTCAAAAGGATAGCCAATCATTATGGGTATGTATCAAAAGATGTCATTCAAAAAATGTTCAGAGAGAGGGAGTGGATCCCCATCGGCTTGGCTAGACGAATTGAGAGGTTATACGAATTTCCTTCAGAAATTGAAGAAGAACACCGAATTGAGTCATCAAGAATTAGGAATTCCTTTGACCATCTTAGAGAGAAAGAGAGCATTTCGCCTATGGACATGGCTCGTTGTATTGAAGATATCATATCTTCATCAGCTATTGAATCAAGAGTCAAATGGTTGAAGATGCAAACCGAACAGGACACAAAGATCACTGATGTACTTGAGAACAGACGATTAGAAGTCGAGTCTTCGTTGAATGAGCTTCTCGATATCTCCAAGGACTCCAATAAGAAAGTACGTGTTGGGTTTATTGATGGAAAACTCTACATCAGGGAGCAAGATATCTCAGAGCACAACTGGTTGAACATTTATGACAACGAATTGTTCTACTTCAAATCTACGATTGATAAATTCAAACTTGTACATGAAATGAGGGCTCGGCTAGGTTTGAGTAAGAACACAGATTTAGGCAAACTCATAGATCAGTTAACTGACCGAGAAGATGCAGATGGTTCTGGGTACAGTGACATAAAGGAAACTACGGATGAACATCTTCGTGCTGAGACTTTACAACTCATTCTTGACACCACAGGACAGATACTATCTGATAATCAGGATATGATCGAGTGTATTGGCAAAATACGAGGTGGAAAATACGAGGGTCAGGGGGGTATCAGGAACCCAAGATTCCCAACCGATCCCGAAGTCATTGACATGATGTTTGCTAGGTTCTTTGGTCTTGGTCTATCAGACGGTCATCTGTGCGCAACGCATTCGAATTTCATCTACGCAGAGAATGATCGAAACCGCCGTGCTATCGTGATACAGCATTCCAAGGACTTCGGTGATGTTTACTACAATGAAAAAGAGGTTGATGGAGAAGTCCGTCAGATTCAGTTCGCGTCTGCATTTGGAAGAGCTCTCAAGAAGCGGGGCTTTCCGGTTGGTGACAAGTGTTTTCTGAACATTGGTCTTCCAGACTTCATCAAGAATGGATCTTTGCAGACTGTTTGTGTCTATTTCAGTAACATGTGGCCTGAAGATGGGTGTTTTGTCGTTACAGGCTCAGATAACCGTGGAGAATTCAAATGGGGTCGCTCGGTTGTTGTCAGAAACCCTTCAAAAGAGCTGGAATATGGACATGATAAGGAAGTGACTGATGCTCATTTAGCATTCCTTAAGGAATACGGAACATACATCAAAGAAGACATTGACAACGATTTCAAAGAAAGGATTGAATTGGCTTCTACGACGCTCGAAAAACTTGCCAGGTCCGATAATCCCAGAATCTCATCAGTTGCGAATGAAATCAAAGATATTGTGTATGATAATCAGCCCAAGCTCCTACTAGATGAGATTGAAGTTCTACGCAGAATTGGAATACACGCAACGTCAAGATTCATAGAGATTGACTACTCTATTGAAACATCAAGAGTATCAATAGCGTGGAGTGGAAGAATCCAGAGAAAGACCGATGTCATGAGGGCCTCTTTACAAATGTCGCCTGATGATATTCGTAAGAGTGCCAAGGTTAGAGAGTGGATGAAACTAAATCCAGAGCTCATTAGACAAACTGAGAAAGAGATTAACCAAGGCAGAAATGGCAGTAGCACGCATAAGGGAACCACTGCCCGATAATAAGATTCAAAAGGAAATCGAAAGTTGCTCCCATTTGTAGTAAGAATAGGTTTGACAAGACCAGACCTGCAAAACTACTTGGTGAAACAGATGACATACCGAAGAATGATTTGTTTTCATACTAGTATAACGTGGAGGGGGACACGTTAGGGAAAAGAGTCCTCGTCCAAAGGAAAGGACGTGGTACTACTCAGTGGAGGTCTCCAAAACACAAGAAGATAGCACCTGCTAGACATCCCAAGTGGGCTCCAAATAAGACCTACATTGGTATTATTGTGAACCTTCATCACGAATCTGGTAGAGGCGCACCCCTTGCAGAGGTAAGGTTTGAGGGTGAGTCCAAGGTCCACTTTATGGTAGCACCAGAAGGAGCGCAGGTTGGTCAAATAATCGAGTGTGGTGATGAAGCAACTCTGGCAAACGGCAACACCCTGATACTTGAGCACATACCTGAAGGAACACCAGTCTACAATATAGAAGGGAGTCCTGGGGATGGCGGTAAGTATGTAAAGGCCTCAGGTCTTGCTGCCACAATAGTTTCAATTGACAAGGCTAAAGCCATGGTTAGACTCCCTAGTGGTAGACAAAAAGCCTTCAGCCCAAGATGCCGTGCAACTATAGGCATCGTAGCTGGTGGTGGTCGTCAAGAGAAACCATTCCTGAAGGCTGGTGCAAAATGGCATCATACTCGTGGAAAGGCTCGAAAGTGGCCTGTTGTGCGAGGTGCAGCAATGAACGCAGCATCACACCCACATGGTGGTGGTTCTCATCAGTCACCTGGTAGGCCCTCTACCGTCAGTAGACATGCACCACCCGGTCGTAAGGTTGGTAACATAGCGGCTAGGAGAACCGGACGCAAGACCAAGTAGTTAGTTTACGAGATGAGAGGCCACCTCTCTCTCTTTCCTCTATTTTTCTAGCATAAATCAGGAACTTATCCGAGTATTACAAGGAACCATATCTCACTAATTCCTCAGCATTTCAGAGGACTAGACATGCGTCTCATAGCAGTGCACTTACCAGAGAAGATTGTTGAGGACATTCAACGCCTTGTAGACAAAGGTCTCTATCCTAACAGATCGGAAGCCATTCGAAACGCCATCCGTGACCTACTAAAACGAGAGTTATGGGAAGGCACCCTAAACATGACTGGAAAGTTGAGTGAGGTAGTCGGACAATGAAATCATTGATTGATGCTGCACGGGAACATAGTCGTGGAGAACGAGGTATGTCTACAATCCGTGATATGGGACAAGCTCGGATTCTGGTTGTGGGCTGTGGCGGTGCTGGAAATAATACAGTAAAACGCCTTATGACTATTGGAGTCCAAGGTGCTGAATGCATAGCAATAAACACTGATCGCCAACACTTAGCAATCACAACAGCTCACAGAAAACTCTTGATAGGTGAGAGAATCACACGTGGACTGGGAGCTGGTGGTTATCCACATGTTGGAAGAGCTGCCGCAGAGGAATCGACAGGACAGCTGACCGAGCTTCTAAGAGATGCTGATTTAGTCTTTATTGCAGCAGGAATGGGGGGTGGTACTGGTACAGGAAGTGCCCCTGTTGTTGCTGAAATTGCGAAGAACAATGATGCTATTGTTGTTGGTGTCATTACAATGCCTTTCAATCTTGAAAGGACCCGAATTGATAAGGCAAAAGCTGGTCTGGCTCGTCTACAGGAAAATGTAGACACGGCTGTTGTTATTGATAATCAAAAATTAATGGAGCTGGTTCCAGATCTCCCGCTCGAGGAAGCCTTTGGAGTTGCAGACGAAGTTCTTGCGAACATGGTGAAAGGTATTACTGAAACGATAACCATGCCAAGTCTGATCAACCTAGATTATGCTGATGTTCGCTCAATAATCTGTAATGGTGGAGTAGCTCTTGTAGGTCTCGGCGAAGCCACAGGAGCAGATCGTGCCAATGAGGCAATAAAGAACGCTCTCAATAGTCCTCTCCTTGAGGTAGAATGGAGTGGAGCAACTGGCGCATTAATTCATATAACCGGAGGCCCAGACATGAGCCTCGCAGAAGCAAATAAGGTCGGGGAACTTGTATCCGAAAAGATGAGCCAAGATGCCAATGTCATCTGGGGCGCTCGAGTTGACCCAAGACTTGGTGGTGTTCTTCGTGTTATGCTCATTCTCACAGGCGTTAAGAGTCCTCAACTTCTAGCTCGCTCAAAAGAAGAAACCCCACTCTCCTCAACTACAAAACGCCTAGCAGAATATGGAATAATCAGTGCTCAGACAACAACACTTGGGTCCAGGGAAACACGGGCGCGTGCTTTTGGAAAAATCCCTGAATCCACCGAAAGGACTTGGGAAGAGCGTCTTAAGCCACTGGAACGTACATTGACACGAAAACCAACAAAGGAAAATGAAGCTAAGAAGAAGGAAATTGAAGAGCTGGGCTTAAGAAGACTTCTCTAGCGCATGATCTTTACTGATGCCCTAATCCACAGCGAGATATCTAGATATGCCTAGTTTTGACTCTGAGATGCACTTAGGTCATATGCTCATATGTTCATAATGACTGCTATGCTAAACCGTGTTCTTTCAACCAGTCATCTGCGATGACTGCAACACGCTCATAGAGAGGACCACTACCCTCGATACCATCTTTTGAGATACGGATCTTATTCATTACCAGTATTATTCCCGTGTCGGGATAGAACTGCACTCCACCGGGTGGAAATGTCTTCTCTAGTTCCTTTGCAAGCCCCTCAAGACTGATCTCTCTTTCTGCGACTGAAAATGTAACTATACTGCTACCATAGATGAATATCTTCGGGATGTTAGTTTCACCATCAGCAACCACATCAGAGAGGACAATGCTCAGACTGTTCTGATCAATTCCTTTCAAGGTGCCTGCATAGGTCTTGCCTGTGTTGATTACTACTTCAACAGTTGCCCCAACAACCGCCGCAAGCTCGCGGTTGAAGGCTCTCATTGCTGCGACATCGGACATTCAGTTTCACCACTAAAGTGATTGAAATCAGAATGGAGGGCGCAATCATGCCGTTTTAAAATTGATGTTAGTACAATTTCCATCACAAGAGGCTAATTCTTCAATATCTGAAACACACACCTTTGATTTCTCTACGAACTTGGTTTATCGGTGCTTAAATTGTACAAACAACCACCTCATGGCAGTTCATAGAATATTAGAGGTCAAATTATGGCAACAGCACAAGTCCATAAGATAATTGACACAAAAGAAGCAGAATCATCCACATGGTCATCTTTTAGTCTCCTAAAGATAGGAGGAATCATGCTTACAATTGCTGCCGCTTGGCGAATAATAGATCAATTTGTACTAAATCTTGGTAGTACTTGGATGAACATTCTTCCCTCAAAGCTTTTTCCGTTCCTAATCATTCTTGGTCTTTTCTGGAAATATCGGCCAAGAGAAACAGAATCAGTTCTTGGGCTTTCAAGAAATAACTTCCAAGCTCAACTATTTTTTGGGTTTCTAATCGGTCTAGTAATATCCTTTGGAATTGATTTTGGCGGAACTATTGTATATGGAGTCTTCATCGACCCTACTTACCCTCTTCAGCTACATATTTTAAACGAAGGATTACTTGTATACATGTTCTTCTTCTTTTTGACAAATGCCCTCCTTGAAGAAACTCTCTTCCGAGGTCTTTTGATCAATGCTTTCAAAACACATCAAAGTACAAACCGAGCGATATTGATGTCTGCTGTCATATTTGGCATCTGGCACGCAGGATGGCCCATTGTTAATGGAGCAATAGGACTTAATGCCCTTAGTGAAATCGTGTCAATGGTCTTTTTCACTACCATTCTAGGAATATTCTTTGGAGTATACTATGACAGATTCAGCACCAGTCAGACCCTTGTTGGTCCAATAGTGGTCCACACAATCATCAACTTCACAAGTGAGAGTTTCAAGATTGGTCCCGAACCCATGATACAAGGACCCGACCTTATCTTCTCAACTCCAGGACTGATGGCTATTACATTTCTGATGTTCCTCTTGACATTCATACCTCTAGGCGTTGTTCTATGGAAGTACAAGATCGAACAGCTCTCAACAGCATGGCATCGGATGATTGGCAAAACAAACAAGGGAGAAAAAAAGGACCCTGAAAAAAGGAACTCTAGAAAAATGAAAGTCAATGAGGTTTAGAAGATGCAAATAGGCACAGAATTAGTTGTAATATCAAGTATAACGACAGTACTCATCTCTGCTGTGATTGGTGCATACTTGGGTCGGAAATGGCTCTCTCAAGAAGTCCGACTTCTTACTGATCTTCCACTGGTCTTTGCAATCGCATTTGTAAGTCAATCTTTCAATATCATGATTGTCACGCTTCAACACATTGGGTTGTTGCAAACAACAATGATTCTCTTTAGAATTCGTTCAGTTGCAATCGGTGGATCAATCATTCCAATCTTGGGTGCTATCCTTCAAATCTGGACTCCTTCGATCCAGAAATACCACAATAGGATTGTCTTTCTACTTGGCCTGTATTGGGTATTAATAGCCCTCCTCGGTTCACATGAAGAATTGATCATGATTCTAACCATTCCAGTGATGATAATCCTTGGAATTATGATGATGTTCACATTTATCATAACTTGGCGAACTGGACGTCTGAAGGAGGTACGAAGTGAACTCATGATTATATCAGTCCTGTTCGGTATGGCTAGCCAGATTCTCAGAGTCCCACTTCTATCCACATCATTGTTCTATGTTCCAGATGTACTATTGACAATCTCGATGGTTCTAACTGCAATCGCCTTTGCGAATCCGTGGTATCATAGAGAAACAAAGAACCGACTGGAAACATCCCTATATATGGTTGAAATCCCTGAATGATATCTTGTTTAACATAGAATCTTTTGGTTATCCATACCTCATGCGCCTATATATGATGTAGAAGGTTAGTGGAATTATTACGAAAATGAAGGGAGTCATCAAGCTAATGTAGAGTATGCCTATGGGTGGCCAAACATCAAAAAGGATAAACATCGGTCCCCAGAGAAGAGCATCTCCAAATACAAGTACTGCACCCCCTAATGTATCGAATAGTAAAGTTCCATAAGGTGCACTTACTAAGAATGTACCTCCAATGATGAAAGATAGGACTGTCCAAAGTGTGACAGACTTCAATGCTATACGAAGGAATGCATAATCACCTTTTTGATACTCATCTTGATTAAGAACTGCTAGGGCAAGCAGCAACTCCTCTGAGTATTTTGGACCACCTGGGCCTACAGCAATTAAAGCTCCAAAGAAGAATATGAGTAGTGCTCCACCTGCTAGCATATATGCAGAAATAAGGAAAATCCCAAAGACCAATCCAAAGGAGCCTATCAAAATACCAAACCAGATAACAGTAATGAGGGTGCTATACATCATTTGACGTTGAAACCAACCCCCTATGCGGCCATGCTTTGTTCTTGTCATATTCTCAATAACCCATTTGTGTGAGAAGCAGTTTCCATACTCAGTTCTGCCTGAGAGGTCTACATCACTGACATCAAAGGAATCCTCCAAAGTCCTCTTCAGAGTCCAATACTTTCTGAAATATCTCAGCCTATCAAAGGCTGAGATAAGAATAATCGCACCTGTCAATGCTAGCGACACGGTCATTTCAATCATGAATCATCCCTGACACATATTATAACCCATGAATATCTCTTCAGGCAATCCTCTCATCTTATCAAATGAAATTTAAAGAATACTCTTAAAGCGAAACTGTCAACGCAGAGAGTAATAGACAAAAGACTGAACATATCATTTACAGAGCAGGAGGCCATCACTTTGGCAGACATGGCAAGAGTAGAAGAGAAGAAAATCATCCGAAAATGGTTGAAACGAACACTCTATATTGTTCTCTTTATCGTTTTATTTGTGAGCGTTCCCTTTATTGTGGATGCACTTGCCCGTTGGGCGACTGGGGGCGATTGGACAGAGGCTTTCTCACAAGCATGGTTTTCAGATGTAGGGGCTGCTCAAATCTTTCTCCTTGGATTTGCTGTTATTGTCGGTCTTTTTGCCATCATGATTTATTTCATACTTGGTATCTTCAGTGGCGAAGAGGGTGGATGGTGAACCACTATTAGGATGCAAATGCGTATTGATTCCTTCCAAAATAAGATGATTAATCCTACCCAATCCAGTTTCCACTTAGACTAATCTTCAAGGTATTTCGAGAACTCACGTTTCTCATAGTAAGCATGGAGAAAAGCATCAATAGAAGACTTGTAATGGTTATTATTGACTATTAGAAATCCAAATAAGAAAGCTCGAACATCTCTAATGTTGCTTTTAAGCGCGTGATTGAGATAGCTGGAGAGATACCTAACATAGCAAAGTATGTGTTCCTGCTACACTTCATCGTCGCATTGGTCTTTGGAGCTTTCTGGTTCCTCTTGCCTGAATATTGGAGTACAATGACGGGATGGCCAGTCGAATATGCGTCTGGCCGTATCGTTGGAATGGCCACACTCATGATGGCTGTTGGCTCTTTCATGGCATATAGAAAAACCACATGGGAACAGATTGAGATCTTTGTAGTCATGGAACTCATCTACAACATCCTAGGTGCCATCGGGATGGTGTGGAATGTGTTCACGATGACTCTTCCTGTTATAACATGGGTCCTTATTGGACTTTTAGCATTGTTCTCAATTCTATTCTTGTATGTCTTTTTCACAGCAAAGACCTAATCGAAGTTGTTGATGTCTAAAGGTAACAGGAGAAATCGCCATCATAGATAGTATGCTGAATAAGTAAAATATCACACATGGCACATCCTAGCGGCAATTGATTAATGCCCTAGGGAATTTGTTATTAGTCTCTCGCACCCCAGCTGAATTTGGTGTTGGCAATATGGTCTCTCAAAAGCACTTTGCACTCCAGTATCTTCGAGAAGAAAGCCTTCCAAGTCCATTTTGTCCAGGCTGTGGCGCTGGAGAAGTGTCCAATGCGTTTCTAAAAGCAGCCAAAGACTTGGGACATGAAACTCTCAGAGGATTTGCCTTTGTCTCTGGCATTGGTTGCAGTGCGTGGATTCCCTCGCCTCACTATCAGGCTGATACACTACATACAACCCATGGTCGTGCAATCGCATTTGCCACTGGTCTGAAACTCGCTCGTCCTGAGTTGAAAGTAGTTGTAATAAGCGGTGATGGCGACCTCGCAGCAATTGGTGGAAATCACCTAATTCATGCAGCAAGACGCAACATGGACATGTCTGTGATCTGTGTGAATAATTATATCTATGGAATGACTGGAGGACAGGTTGGCCCCACGACATTCACTGGAGACCGTACTAGTACAACTCCCTATGGTAATCCAGAGCGACCATTTGACTTAGCACGATTGGTTTCAGCGGCAGGTGCAAACTACGTTGCACGATGGACCACTGCTCATCCAGTTCAGGCTGCACGAGCTATAAAGACTGCCCTCGAAAGAGAAGGGTTCTCCTTCATTGAGATGATATCTCAATGCCCAACAGCATATGGTAGAAGGACGCATGCAGGTGAATCACCAGAGATGTTGAAATGGTTCAAGAGATTACCAGTTCGAAAGAGAGGAGATCCAATCACTCAACAAATTCCCACAAAAGAGGGAATGGACTTGGGAGTCTTTGCTGATAGACATGAACCCCCTTTCACCGAAATACTTCGTTCGATCTTCAGCAACCTTGAGGAGTAACACCTGATGAAGACAGAGATTCGTATTGCTGGAACTGGAGGAATGGGTGTAGTTCTTATTGGTGTCATTATTGGACACGCTGCTGTTGTTTATGGTGGTCTCGAGGCTGTCCAAAGTCAAAGTTACGGTTCAGAAGCCCGGGGCACTTCAGCAAAGAGTGAAGTGATTGTGAGCAATCAACCAATCAATTATCCCAAAGTCAGGTCCTCGGACTATCTTATCGCAATGTCACAAAAGGCACTCGATTTGTATCTACCAGAGGCTAAGAAAGGCAGCACAATTATTGTTGATCCCGATCTTGTAAATATTAAGAACATCTCAGGCTATGAAATCGTTGAAGTTCCAGCAATGAAGATTGCTGATGAGTTGGGAATGCGGCTTGTTTCAAACATGGTGATGCTAGGAGCATTTGTAAAGAAGTCTGGACTCTTCCCACTTGAGAGTCTTCAGAAGGCAGTTGCTGATTTGATTGGCACCAAGGCTCTTGAGATAGATATCAAAGCGATACACGCTGGAGCTGAACTTGTCTAGCCTCCATGTATCAATGGAAGGACTATGATGACATCACCCTCACCAAGTCTTGTATCAAGTCCGTCACTCAGGCCAATATCTACCTCATTACATAGAATCAATGCATCGCGGTCAATCACTTCTGGACTTGCCCACATTTCCTTGATGCCTGTTTCTCTCTCAATCATCTCAATCAATAAGTCTGAGAGCCTAGCATCCTCCTCAAGTTCTATTTCAAAGAAGCCATCTTGTGACTTTTTAACTAGAGGTCCTCTGAGCTGAAGTGTGACTTTCATTGTTTATTGCCACTCGCCCAAGGTGAGTGAATGCTTGATAAAGTGCTTGATTTATGCTCAAGTATGAAGCTCTATATGGTATGAGTGTAAGCCGAGGTTATGGACATGGAATGTGAGCAAGAAGAACCTGAGATTGTGTCAAGCAGGTATGCTAGAATCTTTGGCATTGCAGAACCGACAGAGAATGTAGTCCGCTTCATTAAGATTATATCAGTACTTCTTCCAGCTTTTGCTGCAAGCTTTCAAATCAGCACAACGTTCTGGATGATATATATCGCTGAGTCTCTAGGCAATGGTGACTATATAGCAGGTCTCACATTTGTTGGATTTCTAGTTGTTATCCAGATGGCCATCCAGACAGCACTCGATTATCCTACAGGTGCTCTAGGAGACTGGATTGGCCAACGCTATGTGATATCTTCAGCTCTTCTCTGCTATGCAATAGCCTTCGGGCTCTCCTCATTAATTGTGAAGAACACCCCTGCTCCCATCTGGATTTACATCGCTATCTATGCTCTTTTTGGACTTGGATCATCTCAGGAGAGTGGTGCGTTCAGTGCGTGGTTCGACAATAACTATCGGGTAGCTATGCCACATGACAAAGACCGCAAGCAGTATGGTGTTTTTCAGGGGCGGCTTGGGATGATATGGCAAGTATCAGGGACCTTGGTTCTGCTTCCTGGATCTTGGCTTGCCTATTTATACGGAGAAACTTGGGTCTTCAGTCTACAAGCTATTTTTGCTGTGTTTCTAGCAATTGCTGTATTCAGACTTGTCAGAGACCTCCCTGGTGTTAGGGATGAACGAGAAGAACGACCTGCACTTGGAGAGTACATGTCTCTTCTCAAGGATGGTTTCCGTTTTCTCTGGTCCAGTAGATTTGTCACATTCATTATGCTCGGAGGCGTTGTGATGTGGAGTATAGGACCTGTTTGGTGGAATCTTTTGTTATTCCCACTCTATTTCAGTTTCCTTGTAACACAAGTTGCGGTATCTGCCTTTAGGACCTTAGTATTTCTTCCACAGGCTATTGCTAATGAACGAAGTGGTGTACTAGCGAAGAGATTTGAACCAAAGAAATGGATTCCCCGTTTCAGAATTCTGCAGTTTATGGGTGTGATTTTTTATTTAGCACTTGCAGTCATAGTATATCTCTTCCCAGGTATTCCAGCAGGGACAGACCCAGCAACTATTGAGTTCTATAAAGTACTGATACCCTTCACAACTCTCTCGTTGATTGAGATTCCTGTCCAGACAGTTATCCCTGTAATTCTCCTCTTCATACTCTTTGTAGGCTTGAACATGTTTGGTGCAATTGCGGATATTTTAACCCAAAGAGTGATGTTAGATGTCATTCCCAACCGCATCCGAAATTCAATGTACTCTTTGCAACCCACACTGGTCATGCTAATTTCCATGCCACTCATTGCTTTCTTTGGATGGTTTGTTCCATTCACTGGAGGTTTCCTATTGACTTTCTTGATTTGCGCATTCATATCTCTATTATCAGTAGTGATGATTCGAGCTGCATTCAATAATCCAATTCCGAAGGCTGATGAGGTAGTGCCTGCATCGAAAGAGGAGCAGAAAACAGTCCAAGAGCTCGAAGTCACATAATGATTCTATTTTGCACTCTCTAGCGACTGTTTCAGAATCTCAGGATTCAGTTTGCCAGCATGGTAAATTTTTCCGCTTTCAATATGATTGAAAGTGATTTCAGCTGGACTGAACAAATGTGGGTCTACCTTGTAGAAGTCAAACTCCACACTCTTGAACAGGTCATAGAACGGTTGGCCATACTGCTTCGATGAAGATGATGGCACCTTCTCAATTACATCTTTCAAGTCTTTATCATCTGAACGGACAAAGTAGAAAGTTCGACCACCGTATAGAATGCAGTCGTTTGTTATACCCATCGCCTTGGCATCTTTCTTAGCCACAGGTGCCACAGGTGCCACACCATAGCCCGACCTTATTCGGTCAAGATCAAACCCTATCTCGTGCAACTTATGCATTCCCACTTCAACAACTCTTGCAGAAACCTGCACTGAACCTACTATGCATGCTGTAGGAGCCAGAATGCAGTAGAGGTCCGACGGTGAGATGT
Organism: Candidatus Thorarchaeota archaeon SMTZ1-45; assembly: GCA_001563335.1. GTDB lineage: Archaea > Asgardarchaeota > Thorarchaeia > Thorarchaeales > Thorarchaeaceae > SMTZ1-45. Next base: position 16,445 of record LRSL01000042.1, read on the forward strand.
TGCATTTATCTGCAATATACTGAGTGACATCCTCAGAGGGTGCTTCTCTCGTTTCAAGCAGAATCACACCAACTGATGCATCATCCTCATATCCAAGTTCTGCATAGAGCTTCTTTTCAACACGAGCCAATGCTCTTGCTGGACCTGACCCCATCGCGAAGTATTTGTCAACATTGATGGTCCAACCTGCATATTGAGAAGCCATACACGCAATCTTTGGATGATCTGAACTTACAACAACAGCTGGAAGGTCCATGCCATCAATGTGCATCTTGGTATGGCGGACTACACCCAGCCCTCCAAGACAAATCTCACCAACCAATCTGCCAAGTTCCTCTCCTCCTGTCACTTCAATGCCTGCATCAATGATTGTTGTACCATTTCCCAGCTCACTGACAGTACAGTTTAGCTCATCCTTTTGATTCATTATCTCCTTTGTAATCTCAAGTGCACCTTCATTTACACTAAGTTTCATTTCCTTCACCTCAAATCAAGTGTTGGTTTTTGGAAGCACGAATGTAAATCTCCTCTCCTGGACTTGCTTCAGCAAAGTCTCCCATATATTTCACCCACTTTTCAGTAGAATCAATCTTTTCGGAAAGAAAGTCAGGTCTACGCTCTTTCAGATACCGAAGGTAGTAGTTGATGAACTCTCTCTCCGAACTACCACTGAATTTGTAGGTTGGAAATAATGAGTCCAGCTTTCCAAGACAAAAGATCATTCCCTTTGTTGCTTGTACGCCAATACGCTCTGCTATATCGCCAACGACGATAATAGTGCCGCCCATCATACGAATTGCTGATTGCGGTCCCACATTGCCCTTTACAGCAATGAAACCTTTTCGCATATGAGAAGCCATCTCGCGTCCTACATTACCTGCTACATAGACGCGTCCACCTTTCATACCTTCAGGTGTTCCACGATACCCAGAACAGAGATAGTCCCCAGCATCTCCTTCTATCTGGATATTACCACCCTCCATCTCTGCAGCAGCCCAGGGTCCAACAGAACCTTTGACATGGATACGCCCAGCTACCATCTCAGCTCCGAGATACATGCCTGCATCTCCTTCAACGGTGATTCGACCACCGTTCATCCCTTTTCCAATCATCTTCACCTTTCTAAGGTCACCCTTGACCAATATCTCCGTTTCATCCGGAGTTGGACCACTCTCTCCGCTGATGTCGAAGAAGTCTTTGAGTTTCAGGACTTCATTGCCGCGTTGAACAGGAATCTCTCCAATCTCCTTCACACCCTTTCCAGCAAAACGGGTGGGTGTTATTGTATCTGCTTCTAGAGGCATTTCGGGTGCTTCTTTAAGTGACAAAATCACTGTCATGAGCCCAACCACCTTGGAATTTTTGTGATGCTTATCCCACTGATAAAACCTTTTGCAGTTCACAAGTCTGACGGAAAAGAGAAAAGGTGGCTTGTCTTGGAATTTTCTCAAGCTGGTGGAATGAAATGGAGATAAATGGAGTTCCAATTGAAGACACATTTGCTGAAGCTTTTAGTATGCACATGAACCGTACCATCATCACTGCTTATACTGAGGAATGGGCAAGGATAACTGCCACAGAAGCAACAGGCTTTGGCACTTCTGTGATTATGGCCCCTGCTGAGGCTGGGATTGAATACATCATGTTGCCCGACGAAACTCCAGATGGACGTCCTGGTGTACGTGTTGTTTTTGCTGTAGGTTCGAAAAAGGCTCTCGAACCACAACTGCTCGCGAGACTTGGACAATGTGTATTGACAAGTCCAACAGCCTCTGCTTTTGATGACACTCCCAATCCTCAAGACCAGTATGAGATTGGAAAGAAAGTTGCTATGTTTGGTGATGGGTTTCAAACAAAGAAAGGTCCTATCGATGGAAGAGTCCTCTGGCTCATTCCACGAATGAGTGGTACCTGCGTGATGGAAAACATGTTTGGACGCGTGAAAGGAGTCGCTGGCGGCAACATTATCTACTGCTGTGAAGATGTAGAAAGTGGTATGAACAGCGGGATGGCTGCTGTAAAAGCTATTGAGGGTGTTGAAGGTGCATATACGCCATTTCCTGGAGGTCTCGTCGGATCAGGTTCTAAACCATCATCAAAATACAAAGTCCTGTTTGCCTCTACAAATGAGAAGTTTTGTCCTACTTTGCGAGCCCTCGTACCCAACACACATATCCCTAAGGGTAGTGAGTTTGTTCAAGAGATTGTCATTAATGGCTTGACTGAAGCATCTGTTGCTGAAGCCATGAAGGTAGCCATTGAAGAGGTCTGTAAGCACCCAGGTATCACTAAGATGACTGCAGGAAACTACGGAGGAAAGCTTGGAGAGTACCAGATCCAACTACATGACCTGTTCAAGTAGTTAGTCCTTCTTGGCCCCACTTGCCGAAATCCTCCCAACTTCGATTGGAGTTTCTGAGAACATCATAGGCTGATTTGGGGAGTAAGATGGTTCCTGATTTACTAGTCTCATGATCATCTCATCTCCTGAATTAAAAGCCCTTCTGAACTGTATCTCCAAGATTGGACTGTAGAGTAACAGAGGGAGAAAGATTGTTATCATCACATATCTTAATGGCCAGAGATTATAGTCTGCTGGATCAAGAAGTATCTGATTCAGCTTGAATGCCACCTCAAAGAATGCCCACCAAAAACCAACGAAGATAGAGATCTGTCGAATATGTTTCAGTCTGTTGAACAATCTAAAAGTATCATCCACCCATTCATCATACTCTTGATGCCCAAGCGGATATTGAAGAACGCCATGCTTCTGTGCTGAGATCGCAGCAAGCTTTCCGATGAATTCCTTGTTTTCATTCTCAATGACGACAAGAGTTCGAAATCGTTTTCGGAAGAATCCACCTATTGTCATGATTGAGAAAGCTAACATCACGATGGCCCACACAATAGTAAGAGCTATCATTACTGCTACTATTATTATGAGGCAGATAACTACACCCTCTTCACCACCACCAGCACCTCCACCATTGCAATAACAATCGCCGCCCCCACCACAACCGTCACCAAATACCTCGGAAGTCACTGATACACGTCCAGTTTCTGGTGAATAGACAGCATTACTTCCAGGATTTATACCAGTGATACTCTCAATCTCCTTTTTGAGAGTCGAACCAGATATTCCATATGCTCGAATCGCGAGTGGTTTCTTTGGCTCACTTGTTTCGGAATAGTCATCCATTTGCTCCAACCTCCACAATTCTAGATGGTCTTTATGATTATGACTTCTTCGATATTGTGTTGTTAGGGTTTTTCTACAACCTTACAGGATGTTTCTTTGCAACTTCGATTATCTTCTGTGGCAAATAACCGAACGTCTGGGCAGCTAGAGCCAAGTGTCTAACATCTTTGATGTCAAACCCCATCTGTATTGCAATCAATACATCGAGCTCAAAGATGCTTTTAGCTCCCCAAACAAAGCCCAAATCCCGATAGATTTTTGATTTTAGTAGTAGTTCATCTGCAGCTGGAGTTGAAAAGATTGCCTCAATGATGCCGCTCACATTAAAAACGGAGCGGCAGATTTTACAAATATCCATGATACTGTCATTGAGAAGACTATCGTTTCTTCCATGGAATTTTCCTCTGTAGGGTGTAGGAATCATTCCGAATAGATTCTTGATTGCCATTGTGACCCCTATTGTCCCGTATGCAAGTTTTGGTTTGGCTAGACTTAGCAGAGTTCCTCCTCTCATTTCATAAAGTCTACTTGGTACCATAGAATACATGATGTCATTTACAAGTGACTTGAACCTAGAGTCTACAATATGTCTAATCTCCTCAGGTTCACATACACGTTTGGACCATAATTCCTCTGAGAGATTGAGATACTCCACATCATGCTTTCTGAGAATATCCTCAATTCCAGATAATTTGAAAAACCATCTGTCATTTTTTAGATAAATGGAGCCCCTGGCGAGATTTGAACCCGCGACCTTCTCCTTACCAAGGAGACACTCTAACCGAGCTAAGCTACAGGGGCATGCGTGGTTGGAGTGCGTATTGGAATTTGAGATAAAGGTTTCGAAGAAGAACGACTTCGGAATCCTTTTTACCTACTACACTCTTCTCTATAAGGGCATTCGCGATGAGGAATATTTTCAAAGGGCTATCCTTCATTATGCTCATTCTTCTACTACTAATTTCACCAACAGATAAGCTGACTGAAAAAGCCAGAACTGCGAGACACATCACCTCAGGAGAGTCTGCATCCACTTCAGATCCTTTCGGAATTATCAAAATAAGAGGTGGAGAATATATTGTTCATAACGGTGTCTGGGGCGCAGAAACTTCACAGACAGTAACTGTATATGACACCGATGTTTGTAAATTCAATGTGACACATTCAAATCACTCCCAAAACCATGTTGCTTCTTACCCGGCTATCTGCAAAGGTTCTACTTGGGGTCTGACCACTACAGGTTGGAAATCAATCCCGATCAATGAGCTTGAATATGCGACTTTCAATTGGAGTGTGAATAGTTATCGTCCCTCAGGAATCTATAATGTAGCGGCAGAATCCTGGTTTAGTTCAGATCTTGACACCAGTTCAGGCTACAGCGGGGGAGGAGAATTAATGATTTGGATGGATACACGAGGGATGGTTCCAGGGGGAAGTAAGGTTGGTGATTTCGGTTTTTATGAGGTCTGGTACAGCTTAGTTGATCATAATTACATATGTTATTACATGACTGGACAAAACTCTGCTGAGATAGACCTCCTTGACTTCATCAATGATGCCCTAAGTAGGGGATATCTCAACTCAACATGGTATTTGCATGATGTAGAAGCTGGATTTGAAATCTGTAGTGGGGGGGAGGGGCTCATGCTTGAGTC
>LRSL01000043.1 GCA_001563335.1 Candidatus Thorarchaeota archaeon SMTZ1-45
CCTGCGGAGGTTTACTACGCAGTCTGTCGTTGCTCGGCTGGTGCCGACGCAGAGCGTAGTCAGGAGCGTTGAAGTACATTCTCCGGGATGTGTGGATGCAAAATTGTAACACTGACCGTTTGTGCTGACCGAGCTAACCTAGACCAAGCGAGTCTAGGGACACCGGCAGATAGGCAGTTGGGCTGGGGCGGCACACGGCTGACAAGAGATCAGCCGTGACCAATGCTGAGCTCAGAGGCGACGGAAACGTCTCGTTGAGATTAAGGGCATAAGCTCGGCTGACAGGATCCCGAAAAGCAACGGATCCTGGGTAGAAATACTGGCCTAGCGAACCTCAATATTGCCAATTGCAAGTGATTGAGATGACAAAAAACTTACCCCAGGGGTAATCTCTAGCCGGTCGTCAAAAGGCGAGTATAATAAATACATCATTGCCGTTTAATGAGTGGAGAAAATGGAACGCTGGCGAATATCAGAAGATGAGGATTTGGAGAAAGAGAATCTGAAGAAGCCAGAATCTCTGAATCGAAGGTACATTGAACAATTGTTCGAGGGTACAGATCGCATCGCTGAAACAATGCTAGCTAGCGTAAACATAGCCTATCTCGCAGGCATTACTGAAGATGCCCACCTTGGCCAAGGTGGAAAAGAAGGATATGTCTTTGACATCGAATCTAAATCAGAACGATGGCTGACTGACATAGTTATGCCTGCACTCAAACTTGAGCTTTCTGAGGAAAAGGAAGTTAAAGTCACACGACGTGGTACCAGACCTGAATATCGTATTCAGGTGTGGGATAAAGATCTCGTTGAAACCCTTCGAGTACTATTCGAAAGGCCTGGAATAGTCCGATTATGGAGTATTCGAAAACAACGAGCATGGGTTCGAGGACTTGCTGATGCAGAAGGATCAGCAACTCGGAACACAGACAAACAACCACAGTTCAGTTTCTACAACAAAGACTTTGAAAAACTCAAGATTGCAGGCGAAATCCTTGAGAAAGATGGTGTCCACTTTGGCTTCTACCTACCACAAGGTAGAGATGTGTGGCAAATGTATCTAACAGGTCGCGAGAATCTAAAGCGTTTCCTTGATGGGGAAGCTTCTGGGGTGAGCCATCCAGAGAAACGTTCACGCTTACTTCAATACCTTGCCGAGTAGCGCCGACTAGGGACCCTAAACAGAGTTGTCGCGCGCAAGAGTTCATATCGACCGCGCGGCTTGCTTCCTCGATGTCGGCTCTTGGTATCCTCGGGTTGCATAAGGCCCGAAGGGTGCGGGTGCTCACCGATTAAAACCGAACGTGAGCTGGGTTTAGACCGTTGCGAGACAGGTTGGTTTCTATCTATTGGTACTGTTGGATGTCTGCGCTGAATGCATCTAAGCGTGAAGCCAGACTCAAAAATAGACATCCACTTGCTAGACGATCTGTAACAGACGATGGGACTGGCGACAGTAACGTCGAAGTCTAGGAACGAGGACTCTCGTAGAAGACGAGGTAAATAGGGCGGGGGTGTAAGCACCGAGCTTCGGCGAGGTGTTCAGCTCACCGCTACTAATGTCCGAGGCGTGCAGATCAAAAGTGTGCTTCGCACAGTACCTAGAGTTGTCCAAGGGTGCTGTAGTAACAGAAAAAGTATCTCCATCCTTTGTTAGTTATTTTTGCATCTCATAGTATGTTATTCTTCTTGATTCTACTAATGATCGACATCAACACAGGAGAAGGAAGCCAGGTCTTCAGGAGGGATTCCATCCCGGTGATTGTTGACAAAGCTCTTGCTAATTCTACATACCATTAGAATGTGGGAAGTGGTGACACCAGCAAGGGAAGGGTGGAACATAGGAGTTTTCATCAGTTGAATTCACTCACACGGTGGAAACGGGTTATAGAGTTGTCTAGGAGTGTATTGTAGAAAAAGCGACCCCCATCCTTTGTGGTTTCATTTTTTGAATTCAGATGATAGTACTTGCATCTATTCTCCATTGTGAATGAGCAGTTTCAAACACAACAGGATTGATTAGATGGAATAACCAACATGATGCTGAGGGAGGAATTCTGCGACCACAGATGACTATCACAGGTTTTCTATTGTTTCTCTTACTTATTCCTCTCGTTTCTCCTATTGCGATTGTTGAAATCAGCTCATCACCTAAAGGAGTTGCAATATACGCGTCAATCCATGACCCAATTGTGATTATATCAGATAGTGATTTTGAGATGCAAGGTTGGCCTGGTAATGGCTCAGAAAACAATCCATATCTGATTGAGGATTTAGAGATTAAGTCTTCGCAGACAGTGGAAGCATGTATCCAAGTTTCATATACATCAGTCTATTTTATAATCCGTAATTGCACCCTAACTTATGAAACCCTCAATAGTGGGTACTATAAGCCAGATGGAATTATTCTACATTTGGTGTCTAATGCCCGAATCGAAAATTGCACAATCACAAATTTGAGTAAAGGAATACATTTGCATTTTGTTGAAAATTCAATGATAAATTGGAACTCCCTGCGCTTCAACAGAATTGGGACAGTCATCTACGAATCTACAGACTGCAATATTACAGAGAACTTCATCGCTTACAATACTGAAATTGGCGTATTTTTGGATGGCGAAAGCAACCGAAATCGTATTTTCAATAATACCATTGGCTATAATCAAGCAGACCTAGCCCATGCTGAATACAACGCTCAAGATGATGGTCACGACAATCTCTGGGATGACAATAAAACTATTGGAAATGCTTGGAGCGATTACTCTGGTGAGGGCGTGTACAATATCTCTGGATACGCAAACAGTGTGGATAGGTTTCCAAGATTAGTACAGTTTGACTTAGCTGGCCCTGAACTTTATGGGGTCACAGACTGGCGTGTGACTGTGTATCCAGGACCTTGTCCATTCTCAGATCTGACCATCTATGCCTCAGCGCGTGATCAAACTGGAGTTGATGGCGTTTTCATCTTATACAGCAGCTCATTAAATGAAACTTGGACTTGCATAGAAATGACATATACTCCCACAGAACAGTATCCTGATCGTTACATATTCCATATTGACGGTCCATTCTACTCATTCGACTTCATTCGATACTATTATGTCTGGGCAAATGACACTTTAGGTCTTGATTCAACTTCAGAAATGCTTGGCAATTGGAATCATTGCATTGGAGGTCCAAACCCTTTTCCCTTAATTTTTGGTATCATGATTACAGTCTGCGGAGCAATAGTTGTATCTTTCATAGTTAGTCGAAAAAAGCGCAAGTGAAAACCGTTCATTTCATGGGTTTTTAAACTCTCAATAGCAACAGCTATCCTAGAACTATGACCTTCATCCTTTGATGTCTTTTACTCATATCTTTAGAAAGTAGTATTCATTCAGTGTACCTTGATGGTAGATTTGATTAGAGAACTTACACTATTTTCCATTAGTGGAGTATAGGATGAGATTTTCTTTTGTATTAATACTGGCATCACTAACAATTGTGTCAGCATTGCTACTACCGATGGGCACGGTGGTGGAAGTAGTAGCCTACTTTGGCCATAGCGGTGTATATTTTTCGGGTCTTATTGATTTGTCAATTTTTGGATTGAATTCCCTATGCCGCTCGTTTCCTGGAATTGAATTTGTTTTCATATTGTGGATATTCGTTGCATCACTTCAAGCATTAAACCTACTCGCACTTTCTCGTGGAAAGGTTCCTCTAATAGTGGCATGGTTGGTCTTTCTGTCAACACTCATCGCCCAACTATACATCCCATCATTGGTTCTTGACTTAGCTCTTCCGGTTCCACTTCTAACAAGCCGTACGTGTGAGCCAAATATCATCTGTTCATGGCTTGCAGCTCTTTGTCTAGTCGCAATCAGTTTTGGATACATACTGAAAGACAGCAGTAACCAGTGGCTAAGAGTAGGATATGGCTGATATGAGTCCCATACTGTCTAAGTTGTCTATGTTTCTTATAGAACCAGCGACCTCCATCCTTTGTTAGCGTTTTTTATGCATTCACAATGTTCACATTAAACTGTAAGTTTATCTCCCTTCTAGTCTAATTAAAAACCGGTAGGGATATGAGTAGTCACCAAGAAGAGATCGAACCTACTCAGCCATCGAAGAGGAAACGCATTGGCAGGATTTTCTTTTTATTGGGACTTGCACTTGTCGTGATTGGATTAGTTTCCTCAGTTTTAATTTCCATAGTTTCAGCTTATTCGGGTTCAGTTCCTCTCATTGCTAATTTCGAGTATATCCAGTTTCTTCTTGTTATAAGTGGCGTATTATTGATGCTTGCTGGAATCGCTACAGTTCTTCTTCCTGAAGGTCTAGCAAAAGTTGGAATCTGGAGTATACAAACAGGACCATATCATTAAGATAAATCCTGCTTATTGTTATGCTAGTTTTACCTCCTAAATTAGAATTCGTTATAGAACATGCTATCATGAAGTTTTCAAAGAACTGACTATGGACAATCCAAACTTCAAGGGTGCTGTAATGACAAGAGAAAGTATCTCCATCATTTGTTGTCCTTCTTTTCATTGTATCTTTAATGTTTAGCATAGATTTTTCATCTTTTTAGCTAGATGTTGATTGAATAAACTAGAATTGGGATTCACACAATGTTTCGGAGAGTTCTGTTGTTCCGGAACTTAACAGATAATATACCAAAGAACATTGGACTGTACTCAGTGGGAGTAATGCTTCTCTTCTTGTTTCGAATAACAATTGACCTATTACAAACTCTATTGGGACTACTTGCTTTCCTAATTTCTTACTCCTCGATTTATGTGCTAAACGATTTATTTGATGTTGATGATGACAAGAAGGACAATAGGAAAGCCCATAGAAAACCTTTAGCTAATGATGTTGTCAAAGAGGAAGATGCGATACGGATCTTCGCCTCATTCTTACTTCTGGGTTTAGTGCTCTCTGTTATTCTCAATCTACTATTCTTCTGTGTTGTTTGCTCACTGGTTTTCACTAACATAATCTATTCTCTTCCGATGTCACACATCAGGAAGAGGAGTTTTGAGGAAGGGAGTCCAAGAAGTTTGAAGCATACAATACTCAGTTTGCCTTTGGTTCTCCTTATGCAACTATTGAAGATCTTTCTTCCATGGACTCTGAGTACAGAGGTGATGCAATTCCCTGTGCTATTTGCAATCGGATTTTCACTTCTCTATGTTATAATCTTCAAAGGCTACAAAGAATATCGAACTATCGGAGAATCCGTGAAGCAAACACCGTTTTTCCTTGGTTTCGCGATTATTGTTTTTGTCATATCAATGAGCATGTATCCCGAACCACTAGTTCAAGCATCAATAGTTCTCTACATATTATTAGGAATCTGGTTCTTCCGGAACTCACGTCTCACTGATAGAAAGGTCCTCTTACTAAGCCCAGTGTATATCCTTCTAGGAATCGTTGTTCTGTTCTTTCTGATATCAAACATTTAGGGATACATTACATCGAGTCATTGTCACCATGGTCTTGTGGCTTAAGGACTAACTCATATAACGCAACATCAAGTCCCCAGAAATGCCGCTGTAGATAGCCACTCTTTTTGAAACCAAACCTCTCATAAAGCGAAATAGCGTCACTCATGAAAGGTGCTGTGTCTAACCAGACCTTGAACGAGTCATTTTCCTTTGCATATTCAATGACTTTTTCGACAAGAGCTGTTCCTACACCCATTCTTCTATGATTCTTATCAACAGCCATGTGTGTCAGAAGGCATGCTCCGTGTTCGAGTTTACAACCAACAACCCCAATGATAGAGTTTCTGAATACAACCACCAAATAGGTGTCTTGTTGTATCCATTGTATCATTTCCATCTTGGAGGGTTGTCTTGATTGTAGGAGCTTCTCTGGAAAATCACTTTTGAACTCATCCCAGACACGCTTGTATAACGCTGAAATCTGTTCTGCATCCTCTTCATCAGCACATCTTATTTCAAGAGAGGGGTTGATGGAGTTCAAGTGATTGGGACACATGATTAGGTTTCTACCACAATCTGACTAGAGTTTTACGATAGCTGTAGCTTAGAAAGGTCATGACAAAATTATTGTTATGAGCACAACTCATGGTCTGAATTTAGCTCAATGTTTATCTCAATTTGTGTGTAATTTACTTGGGCAAATCATGACAGAATCTAAAGACAATAAGAAAATCTCAGCGAAACGATTGATTGGTAAGATTGGACTAGCTATAGGATTAATTGCCATAGTCTTTGTAATAGTTTTCGGGATGCTTGCATCATGGGTCGCTGCATATGGTGGTTCTATAGAATTAGTTCGTATGTATGAGGTTTTCTCAGCCCCAGTTTTCGTCTTCGGTATTCTGTTCTTATTGGGTGGTCTAGTAGCCATATTTCTGCCCGAAGGCCTGTCTAAAGATGGTCTATGGAGTATGCAGACCGGACCATATCATAGATGAACTCTCACTCACGTTAAAATCTGGCTATTGGTTACAACCACCAACAAACCAACTTACACTTAATGATATTCCAAATTCGTGAATCCATTCAAATTCGTTATCCCTAAATAGTTCATTTCTAAAGAGTTCTTATTTGCGAAGTGAGTCAGTCATTTGAAAACAGGTCTTGGATTGGTGTTCTTAATGGACTCAGTCGATATTGGAATTTTAAGAGCTCTTGGTGAAAACTGCAGGGCATCCTACCAAGAGATGGGTCGAAACCTTGGAATGACAGCAAATGCTGTGAAAAAGCGAGTCAACAAGCTTGTTGAATCAGGCACCATACACAACTTTGTTGTATACCTGAGTCCTGAAATGGCTGACATAGAGTTCTATCTGGCAATTGTGAACACAGTCGGAATTGGAATCGAAGAGAAAGTTCTAGAAAAAGTTGTTGAAGACCCACATGTGTTTTCAACAGGTCGTCTATCAGATGGAAATTGCATAGTTTTCGCAGAATATGAAGGCTCAGAAAATGAATCAAAATTTGAACAATTTCTTCAAGAAATTGATGGGATAACTGGAGTAGAGATTCACAATCTTCTCTCGCCTCGTGGAAAGAAAGTAGACTTCAAACCTCTACAAATACGAGTCTTAAGATGCTTAGTTGAAGATCCTAGAATCGCTGCCACAGAAATCGCGACCAAAACGGGACTAACTCCAAGGAGAGTGCGACGTATTATCAAAGAGCTCCTTGAAGGAGGCGGTCTTAATTTTGTTGCCAGACTAAACCTGAATGCTGGACCAGGAATCATCTATTATGCACAGATTGTCTGGAACAAGGATAGAGCGACACATACCGAAGTGGAGTATTGGCTTGACAAAGAATTTGCAGGAGAATACTTTGATTCACATATATCTGCATCTGCCCCGATGATGCTCAGTCTATTTGTTGTGGAACACCTTCGCGATGTAGAACTTCTTTCAATGAAGATTAGCCAAGGACCAATGATTGAGTCCGTCAAGGCGATTTTTCCATTTCCAACAAAGAAGAATGTCCGATTACAAAGAAGCAAGCTTGAGCAGCTATTGAATGCATTTGGATGATGAATCAACATAATCGCCGTTTTCGAACTGCGTAGTGCGGCACTCTCAATTCTACTTGAATAGCTAGACTTTTGATGGTGAAATCTAATGAAAAGTCTAGTCACCTACAACAAACCTGGAATAGAAACAACCATTGAATCGGCCTCTGGATTATCTCGACGTCAGATGGTGTTTGTAATAGCTCTTCCTTTATTATTCCTAATGGCTGGATTACTATCAATAATAATCTCCAGATTTTTGGGACCCTTTGTCGCATCAAACCCTATCCTTTCAACATTGATTGGGTTTGTTTTTGGAATTATGGTCTTCATTTTATTTATACCTAAAGTTCTGAAGATGCCCAAAGGGAAGACAACACTCCGTTGCTACCTGAATGATATAGGTATGGACCGAATTCGTCCCCTATCTCGGACATTGCTAATCTATCTCCCATGTCTAATCAGTATCATAGTATCTCAGATCGTGGCTTCTTTGGTCTATAACCAATTCATCCTTAGATGGGATTTTGATATTTTTGTAGATCGTCTCTTTGATATGACTCGCATTAGAACTTGGATTGGTTGGAGTCCTGTTATTGCTGTTGGAAGCATCTTTGAAGAAATCGTTCTGAGGGGCGTTGTTCTCACGATGCTGCTACAGGTCTATTCTGAACGTAGAGCCATTGCTATTTCAGCGGTAGCTTTTGGTTATGTCCACATTCTTAACCTGCTGAATGGATTGACCTATAACAATCTTATCTTTGTTATTGGCCAAATAGTATGGGCATCAATCATCGGTGTTCTATATGGTTATATGTTTCTCAAGACTGGTAATCTATATGCGAACATGTTTCTTCACTGGACAGCAAATGGTCTAAGCAATTGTTTCATGTTTCTTCCATCTGTTACACCTGAAATGCATGTTATGCTCAATATTATCTTTAATATCGGACTCATGTCGACCACAATGTCAATTCTATGGGTTGCACTAGTTAACAGATATTGGCCGAATAAGTCTTCAACAATCAACTTGTTGAAACATGATGAGTAATTATCAAGCATGAAAGTATCTCTGCAACCCATGAATCTTTTTTTTGCTTACATGAGCAATTTAAAGGTCCAATTCTTGTTGGTATCAATGAGTGTGGAATGTTTATGACCAGAATTGAAATTGATAGCGGAAGTTCCCCATTTCCAAAACCAATAGTACTCATAGGATCAATAGTTGATGGTCGACCTAACTTCTTTACAGTTGCATGGTTCAATAGAATGAGTCGAACACCCAATATTTGGGGCGCATGTATAGGGAAGACAAAATACACACTCAAGGGAATAAGAGAAAACAAGACCTTCAGTGTTAACTTTCCAAATGCTGACATGGTAGTGAAGACCGATTACTGTGGCATTCGTTCTGGAAAAGATGTTGACAAGTCTGTTCTTTTCGACATCTTCTATGGTGAGCTTGAAACAGCTCCAATGATTAGGGAATGCCCCGTGACTGCAGAATGCACGCTCCACGACCTTGTTGACATATCAACTCATTACATTGTCCTAGGAGAAGTGAAACATGTGTATTCAGAAGAAAAATACATGACAAATGACTCTCTAGACCAGAAAAAAATGAACCTGCTTATCTTCACAAAACCAGCTCTTCAGTATTGGACACTTGGAAAGGTCATAGCCAACGCCTATTCAATAGGGAAAGAGCTCGAAAAATAGAATCGACTACTCTAACTTCTTGCTTAAATCCCAAAGTGGAGGCACCAAATCTAAACCTGCAAGAATATCATAGAAACAGAATGCACCCCATCTATCTGTTATTTTTCCCTCAGAGTTGATATACAGAATTGTTGCCCCCTCAAATTCAACCTCTTTTCCAGTTGGTTCAAATCCCCACGCCTTACCAACCTGTGTTCCTTTTCCCCTATATCGAATCCAGACTTTATCGTCTTGACCATTAATCTCTACTATTTCGTATTTCAGGTCCGGAAAGATTGAACGGAAATACTTGATCTCGTTTTTGATTTGAGCCGGGCCGACTGCATCAATGTGAACCCAATCCGGATTATAATCCATATCAACTATCTCATCAGCCAGATTGAGGTCGGGCTTGCTCCACATCTCCTCATACCAGCGCCTACCAATGGCTTCATTTTTTTCATTTGACATCCGAATTCATCCTGATATTGCTTCACTCTTTGTTGAACTGAAGTAATTCAAGAACATTTCCGGATGGGTCTCGCATCGCCATCATAAGTCCCGCTACAAAAACCTGAGGTTCATTATAGAGTAATTCCACTCCCTTCTCTCTTAGTTCCTCTGAAGTCTTCTTGATATCATCTGTTTCAATGCCGAGTACAACCTGTGAAAACCCTGGGTACTCAATCTTGCCCACACTCTCAACCTTCTCTAGGATGACAGGTGGGCCCTCATTTTCCAAACGCACAATACACCCATCAGCATATCTCTCAGCTTCTTTAAACCCAAGCACTCCACAGTAGAACTCAACCGCTTTGTCCATATCATCTACGTAGATTCCAATCACACAAAAACTAGCCAACTCAAATACCTCACATTCCCCAGAAATATTCATGAATGAACGATAAATGTTCCCTATCAAGCATTCAGACGTCACTCTTGAAATCATGGTGCCATGACAATATTCCAAACTTACTCTCTCTAAAGGACCTATATAGTGAATGTTATCAACTAGTCCAGTTTCGTGATGCTAAATATCTTCATCCAAGATTGAAGGATCTGGTTCAATGAGCAAAAGAGTCCACAAAGTCTTTTCAGAAGTTGCCCACCAATATGAGCTAGTGAACCATGCCCTGACATTTGGTCTTGATATTCCTTGGAGAAGAAGAGCCGCTCAAGTTGCTGCATCAGGTGGAGGGACTCTCTGGCTAGAGGTCTGTAGTGGGACCGGAGAAATGGCTGTAAATCTCAAGAAACTTGCAGCCTCTGAAACAAAGATCGTCGTATCTGATTTTTCCATGGCGATGGTTTCAAAGGCTAGTGAAAAAGGAGAACTTGATACTGCGACGATCTCGCTTGCTGATTCACAGCAACTTCCTTTTCCTGACAACACATTCGATCTTGTAGTAATTTCCTTTGCGACTCGAAATATCACGCTAACCCGGACAAAACTGAAAATGTTTCTATGTGAATTTTATCGTGTATTGAAACCTGGTGGACGTTTCATTAATCTTGAAACCAGCCAACCTTCATCAACGCCAATAAGGATTGCTCTTCATCTTTACACAAAACAAGTAGTAAAGTTGGTTGGAAGGATAATCTCTGGGTCAAAAACAGGATATGCGTACTTGGCACATACTATTTCAAGATTCATCAATGCAGAAGAGCTATCCGAAATTCTTTACGAATCTGGGTTTTCAAGTGTAAATTATATCAAAATGACATTTGGAGTTGTGGCCATCCATCGTGCTGTGAAATAAGAAATTAATTTTGGGTCTGGTGATTCCTCGCTTGAAAAACGCATTGAAAGGCGAATAATTTTACTAGATTATTTGAAGTGGCTCTAGAGCTCGAAGGATTTCATGCTTCAGACTGAAATATGGGGACTGACACTGATAGTCCTAAGCATAATTCCCCTTGTGTTTCTCGTATATACGATAAAACATCTTGAAAGACTAGGAATAACAATCCAACATCCAAGAGTGATTGTTGAACTCTTGATATTCATCTCTCTATTGGGAATTGGGTTAATTCTTTGGTTTGGTCTATCTATAGTTTGATTGTCTTTTGCTCTTTGCGGCTTCTCTCAGCGGCAAAGGTCATCAGATGGGTTTCTAGGGTTTCTTCAGGACCTGAGAGAATTAGACTTGGGTCGTTCTGTGAAACTGCAGACACAAATGTATCGATTAAAGCATAATCTCCACCTCCATGCTCTGCGAGTGAGTTAGGAATGCGTTGAGCATCGATGGTCGTATCAATAATCTCAGTTTTACCGCTCAGAAATTGATGCAGCTGGATCTTCTTACTGTTTGCGTAGATCTCCCCGTGGCTTCCAAAAATACGCGTTTCTCTTTGTCTAGTCTTAGTAAACCCAGTCATCGTGAATGCCGCTGTTTCTCCCCCTTCGAATTCCATATTCACTACCTGATGGTCAACAACATCATTGTCGCATTCGTACACGCAGCGACCATAGGGTCCGTTTCTTAGTTCTCTGATGATTCCACCCTTTGTCATTTCTGTTGTGATTACACTCAGAGGCCATCCAGTTTTTCCACGTTCAAGAAGTGTCAGATAAAACCTCTTTGCAGAATATGGACACTCCGGTTCGTAGCTACACTCTAGGCAGTTACTCCCTGCAGTTTCAGGTTTGTTCTCATTACGAAAGTGTGTCAGCGAACCAAAAGAAGACACAGAGGTACATCTCTTACTAATGATATATCTTATCCAGTCGAGATCATGACATGATTTAGTGAGCAGCATGAATGATGATTCTTTTTCATTTCTCCAGTTTCCTCTCACAAATGAATGTGCTTGATGCCAATATCCAACTGGTTCAAGATGTTGGAGACTTATGACATCTCCAATGAGTCCTGAATCAATAATCGACTTCAGTTTCTGGGTGTATCTTGTATATCGAAGTACATGACCCACTGCAAAGATGATGTCCCTTGAGAGGACTGCCTTTGTTATCTCCCTACAGCTCTTTTCATCAGGCGCCATTGGCTTTTCCAAGAGAATGTGATAATCCTTTTTGGCAAATGCAATTGCGGGCTCTCGATGCAGATGGTCTTGTGTTGTGATTATGACTGCATCAGCAAATCTCTTCATCTTTGCCATATCTTTCCAGTCGGTGAAGACGTTCTCCTCAGGGATGTTGTGATCCTCTGCCATCTTCTTCCGATAGAACTCTCTGGGTTCTGCAACACCAACTATTTTGGCTCTATTTGGATATGCTTTGGCATAGGATGCATACACAAATCCCCGGTCTCCCGCACCTGCTATTATCATCTCAACTGGAGTCATCTTGGCTTCCTGTCCTCAAGACTTGCTATGTTTTGATTACATGGCACATTTCAATGTATACTAATGACAATGAAATGCCGAAAGAATAAATAGTCAGAAATAATGGATCGGATTCGGTTGTGAAGTTGGAGTCAAATCAAGAAAGGCAAGAGATCATTAAAAAAGGCAGTTTCAGCGAAGGCTGTGTCGTCTTTCTGGTTGCTTTCACTATACTTGTTGGCTTTTGGGGATTCAGCTCCTCGGATCTCTTCACTTTCGTAACAGCCCTTGGTCTATCATCTATAGCAATAGCAATTCTCCATCTTGCCAGAGTTCTCCAGAATAATGAATAATATCATCAAAATTGGTATAGTATTCACATACCTTCCCCAAAGCATAAAACGATATACTTAACTATAGTTCATTGTGATTGTCATGACCATTGTAATGTTATACCATACTACTGTGAAGCCTGACGCCGCAGAAATAATGGATGAAATCAGAAATGGATTCAAGGTTCTTTACAAAAAATATGGTATCAATGTACTAGGTCACTGGAAAAGCGTAGAACAGCCAAATGAGAGTTACTACATGGTACAATACACCAGTGAAGACGACTATCAACAAAAGACACAAGCCCTTCATGATGATGAACAATACCTCCGTTTCACATCACAGCTCAATGAGATTAGAACTGATTTCAAATCTACAAAACTAACTCCAAAGTAGTGGAAAGCATAGAGTTCATAATATCTCATTTGTTGTCACTGATGAGTGGAATGAATGGGTGATTTCAAGAAAGAACTTGATGTAAGACCTCCTAATGGAACCAGCTCATATAGAGTGCAAACCATTGCAGTCTTGATGACACTCATTGCACTTTTTGCACCAATCGCTGTTGCCGGGCAATACTACGGCTTGTCCTTCTATATCAATATCACAGCCATGCTTTGGACAATATTCATGAACGAATATGGTGTCACCATTCAATTTTTCGATCTCTTTGTGCTGCTATACTTGGTTCCTTTCCATTTTTTTCGTATAGCTTTTGTATTTCAAATAGTCAGATATTATCAGGAGAAAACAACAAGACGCCGAACTGCAGTGGCTGCACTTCTTAGCGAAGCTCCGTTTCTGGCCTTCTACATCTTATGGCTAATTACCTTCGGTGCTCTTATTGGGTTAGGATTTAACTTCCCCACACCAATAATGATGATAATTGGTCTTCTGTTATTATGGAGATTTCCTGTGTCTGAAGTGACAGTTCCCTGGGAGGGTGTTAGTGAACCAACTCCTTGGTGGGAGGAAGAGCTGAAGGCTAGGACGGAACCAGTTTCGAATGACCAACCATGGTAGACTCGGTGTTATCGCATTCGAGAAGGGTGAAACTATCTATTCTGCCTAACGAGCGTGAATGAACTCAATCGCATTATCTCTGCACACAACATAACAAAGACCGCAACCATCGCACTTCTCTTCATTGATAACTGCAGCACCATCTCTCATCTGAATAGCCACATAACCGCCATCTGCACAGGCAATCACACAGTCTTTGCATCCAGTACAATTATCCTTAATGACATGAGCTACAATTGGAGGTAGCTTTGTGAGTGCTGTCCATGTGGTAATCTTGGGCAGTGCTTTCCCAACGACAGAATCAAGTGATTTGTATCCCTTTCGTTTCATAAAACTAGAAAGCCCCTTGGTCAAATCCTTGATGATTGAAAACCCATACCACATGACTGCTGTACAAATTTGAAGAGTTCTCGCTCCAACCATGAGGTATTCTGTTGCGCCAGTCCAATTCTCAATTCCTCCAATTCCAGAAATTGGTATATCAGGTAGTGCTTTCGCAATCTGAGAAACAAAACGAAGCCCGAGTGGTTTAATTGCGGGTCCGCAAAACCCACCATAAGTGCTAAACTGTTCTTTTCTATCCTTGCCATATGCAATTGGTAGTGGCGTCGCTGTTTCGATATCAATTCCAATCAATGATTCTACTGTGTTGATTGCAGATAGTGCATCAGCGCCTCCTCTTTCAGCAGCCTTCGCTATGGGTACAATATCGGTCACGTTAGGGGTGAGTTTCACTAATATTGGGAGGTCGGTACCTTTCTTGGCAGCTTTGGTCACGCCTTCGACCAACTTTGGGTCTTGACCAATAAACGCACCCATATGTTTCTCAGGCGACCCGTGTGGACAAGAAACGTTAAGCTCAATGGCATCTGCGCCAGTTTGTGACATAGTTTCAGCAAGTGCAGTCCATCCTTCTGGTTCAGGTCCGCTCATCATGCTAGCAATGAATATGAAGTCCTTAGGAGCCTCTTGCTTTATTTTCGGAATCCAATCATCGGTCCATGTCTTCAACGACTCGCGCGAAAGCAGCTCAATATTATTCATCCCGATTGCTTTTCCCTCCCTCCGGAGGACTCCAAGTCTTGTTCGCGGATCTACAGTTGGTTCCTCAGTGACTGTTTTCATCACTGCTCCGCCCCATCCTAATCTTGCCGCTCGAAGAATGTGACGTGGGTCCATTGTAGGGGGTGCAGAAGATAACAAGAATGGATTCTTGAAAGTAATACCTGCAAACTCAATCTCCAATTCATTTGATGACATATTCTTAACACCTCCAGCTTTAATGCAGTAATACTACGTCCCTAAAGTCCTTTAGGGAAGTGTTTCTTTGCTTTATCTCAAGAATCAAGAAGCGGTGATTGTAGTGAATAATGAACTAGTACCAAAGGATCTTACGAAGAAATATTCTCAGAAAGAAATTCTCGAAATTGAGAAAAAATACCTGGCACCTGCTGTTGGTCATTACTATGAGGACCCTGTTTTATTTGTGGACGGGAAAGGTGCTATTCTAAAGGACTCTAGTGGTAAAGAGTACATAGACCTATTCGCTGGCATCTGTACGACGATTACAGGCTACAATCATCCTAGGTATGTAGCCACAATTCAATGGCAGGCTGAACATCTAGTGTATACAAGTTCTCTTTATTCAACAATTCCTTATGCTGTGTTGGTCAAACAACTTGCTGAGATTGCTCCCAAGGGGCTATCACACTCTTTTATCGTCAATAGTGGCTCTGAAGCGAATGAAGCCGCTCTTGCAATGGTACGCAAGTATACAGGAAATCCATACATCATAGCTTGCCAACGTGGATACCATGGTCGGACAACCCTCGCACGGGAACTCTCGAGCGCAGGATGGCGTACCTTTTCAGAAGCTCATCCCTCTGGAGTACGATTCACTCCTTATGGGTACTGTTATCGATGCCACTTTGGTAAGGAGCATCCTGATTGTGATATGGAGTGTGCACATTATCTCAGAGAAGTGATCCGAACACAGACCAACAAGGCAATTGCTGCATTCATAGCTGAGCCAATCCAAGGAGTAGGTGGTATTGTTCAACCGCCTGCTGAATATTTCCAGATTGTATATGAAATCGTGAAGGAATACAACGGTGTCTATATTTCAGATGAAGTACAGACCGGGTTTGGTCGAACTGGTGGAAAGTGGTGGGGAATCCAACATACTGGTGTAAGTCCTGATATCATCACGATGGCAAAAGGATTCGGGAGTGGTATTCCTATCGGTGGTTTTGTTTCCCGTCCTGAGATTGCTGCAAATTACACAGTGACCGACGCCTTTGCTACATTTGGAGGTAATCCTTTGTCCTGTGCAGCAGCAGTTGCAGTGATTGAAATCATCCGAGAAGAGAACTATCTAGAAAAAGCAGCCAAGCTAGGCGCTCTTCTAAAGAAGAATATGGAGGAGCTCAAGGAGGATCACAAGATCATCGGAGAAGTCCGTGGTCAAGGGATGATGCTGGGGATAGAATTGGTTCGTGATCAGTCAACAAAAGAACCAGCATTCCAAGAACTTCTAACGGTGATGGAGACATGTCGAGAAAAAGGCCTTCTTGTTGGCAAAGGTGGTCTTGATAACAATGTGATTAGGCTTCAGCCTCCACTGGAAATCACAGAGGAGCAGGTTAGCCAAGCTAGTGAAATCTTTGACGAAGCGCTTACTAAAGCAGAAAAAACAATGTAGGACTTGATCACTGCTTTGTCAGTTCGCCATAGCTGTCTGGTCGACGGTCTCTGAAGAACTGCCAAGTGTTTCGCACTTCTCGAATCATATCAAGGTCAATATCCGCGACCACAAGCTCTTCCTTATCACGCGAGCCCTTAACGACTATCTGACCTCGCGGATCTGCTATATACGAACTACCATAGAATGTACCTGTCTTCCAAGGTTCATCACCAACTCGATTAATCGCAGCCATAAAGTACCCATTTGCTATAGCATGTGCAGGTTGTTCGATGCTCCATAGATGCTCTGAGAGACCTGCAACAGTAGCTGAGGGGTTAAAGACTATCTCCGCACCGTTGAGGGCAAGAGCTCGAGCCCCCTCAGGAAAGTGACGGTCATAGCAAATGTAGACACCAATCTTTGCGACAGAGGTGTTGAAGACTGGATATCCAAGATTCCCCGGTCTAAAATAGAATTTCTCCCAGAACCCAGGGTCCAAGTGAGGAATGTGCATTTTCCTGAACTTACCTAGTAACGTTCCATCGGAGTCGATGACGATTGCTGTGTTATAGTATACACCCACTGACTCTTCTTCATACATCGGAGCAATCAGTACAAGTTTGTTGTCCTTAGCAAGTTTTTGCATTCGCTTGCTTAGTGGTCCTGGAATTGGCTCAGCATATTTGTACCATCTTCTGTCCTGCTCGGCACAGAAGTATGGACCATAGAACAACTCTTGAAAGCAAAGAACCTGCACTTCTTGTTGTCTTGCAATAGTGGCAAACCCCTCATGCTTTCGAATCATCTTCTCGATGTTTTTCTCTATGGCTGTTTCATCTGACACATCGCCTTCCCATGTTGCTTGAACCAAGCCTACTCGGATATTTCTCAAAGTTATCACTCCGCTGACTTGAGAGATTGAACTGTTACTCTCTCATCTAATAGACGTTTCCCAAAGCGATTTATGTTGAGTTTTTCAATATTTTACAGAGGACTTCCCATGTCCGAGTTAGATCTTATTATCAAAAGCGGTAGTATAGTGACTGCAGTTGACACCTACAATGCTGATGTTGGAGTAAAAGATGGAAAAATAACAACCCTGGGTTCTAACTTAAGTCCGGGCCCCAATACCGATATTGTGGATGCAACTGAGAAGTACATCTTTCCTGGAGGCATCGACGTTCATGTTCATTTTCAACTCCCATTCTCAGGCACTGTTTCAGCTGACGATTTTGAGAATGGAACCAAGGCCGCAGCATGTGGCGGCGTGACTACAATCCTTGACTTCGCTATTCAGAAGAAAGGACATGCGATTATGGAGGCAGTGGAAGCACGTAGAGCTGAGGCTGATTCTAAGGTCTGTATTGATTATGGTCTTCATGCAGCCATCACCGATTGGAACCCTCAGACACAAGCTGAAATCAAAAAGATCATTGACTACGGTATTCCCACATTCAAGATGTTTATGATTTACAAGAATGAGGGCTGGATGGCTGATGATGGTATGCTATTCAATGCTTTGGAGGAAACTGCGAAGCTTGGAGGTCATATTGGAGTACATGCAGAAAGTGTCGATGTTTTGGATATGTTGATTGAGAGGTATGCACAGGAGAAGGAGAAGTGGGGTGCCTATGGTCATACTCTCTCCAGACCATGCTATACTGAAGAAGAGGCAATCATAAGAGCAATCAAATGGGCAGAAGTCACAGGTGGTCAGCTCTACATTGTACATATGTCAACCGGTGAGGGGGCAGATGCTGTTCATAATGCAAGGAAGAGAGGTGTGAAGGTCTATGCTGAAACATGTCCTCAGTACTTGCTTCTTGATGATGAAGTGTTCAAAGGTGAAAATGGGCACCTCTATGCCACTTGTCCTCAGATCAAAAAACCACATGATAGTAAGCGCCTTTGGAAAGGATTGGCAAATGGAGATGTTCAGGTCGTCGCGACCGATACTTGTACATTTGACACAAAACAGAAAGCTGCTTGGAACGGTGATTTCAGGAAAATCCCATTTGGTATGCCTGGCGTCGAAACAATGGTGCCTTTGATGTATACAGAAGGTGTTGGAAAACGTGGGTTCACCGTGAACCATCTGGTATCTCTCGTCAGCACAAACCCAGCGAAGCTGTTTGGCATGTACCCTGAGAAAGGAACAATCGCCATTGGAAGTGATGCTGATCTTGTTGTCTTTGACCCCAAGGAGGAAGTGACAATCAAGGCGGAGAATCTTCAGACGAATTGCGACTGGAATCCATTTGAGGGCTGGAAGCTGATAGGCTATCCCACCACGACAATTTCAAGAGGAAAGGTCGTTGCTGAAAATGGAAAATTTGTAGGTGAAGTCGGTCATGGACGTTTCCTTAAACGAAAGCCCCATGGAAAACTGTAGACCGCCACCTCGTCAACCTCATAAGTCATCACCCCTACTCAAATTCTATGCGATTTCCTAACAACCGGGCATATCATGTGATATATGATGACTCGTTGATGGATGCAGTCCAGTATGCATCAAAGAATGATTGGACAAGTGTAGTCCCAGACATTGGTGTTCCTGCTTTCTCCCCTGAGAAAATATCATCTGAGGACCGCGCACACCTAAGAGACATGTCCCGTGATCTATCTATCGGGTGGGGTTTCCATGCAGCTGGTGATAACATCAGTCTATTCTCGACCTATCCTCCCATAAGGACTGGAATTATTCAGTACTTCAAACAAACTATCAATCTAGCTCGAGAGATTAGTACCGGACCGACCAATGTGGTCATTCATGCAGGCGATCCTCCAAAATTCAAGAGAGCTCGAAATGAACCCGGAAATTTCAATGAAACGCATCGTGACTTTTATGCTCAGACACTACGTGAAAACATAACAGCACTCATTGAGCATGCTTCTCCTCACGTTAAGATAGTAATCGAAAACACTGGGTGGACACCCCTAGTCAGGGATGCCATAAGATCGCTCCTTCCCAAAGGACTGAAGATTTGTCTGGATATTCCAAAACTCTATAGTCCAGGATTCAAAATAATGGAGGAAGACTGGAGTTTCATTAAAGAACACAAGGGATTCATTGAGGTAGTCCATATTCACGATGTAGATCCAACCCTTGGTTCACACCAGGTGGTTGGAGAGGGAATTCTCGATTTCGAACGATACCTCCGATTTCTGAGTGATCTTTCTAACAAACCTCAGTATGTCTTCGAAGTCCGCCCCCGCGAAGCTGCTCACGAAAGCCTCTTGAAACTAGGCCGACTTCTAGATATTTTAAAATTGAATCTGTAGATGTTTCTATAATTGCATAGAAAACAGGATGTAGAAGACGAAGGCAAAAATGAATAGCACCACGCCAATTATCAATGCAAACACAGTTCTCATTTCCATGACTATTACCTCTCTTGTTGCTGAAGAATCAAGGCATCTCTAATCTCACGAAATGCCTCCAGTGTGCTCTCATTGAATATTCTCTTTCTTTTTCTTGGTTCTCCAATTGTTTCAATTGGAAGTGGAGCTCGACCAAATCCTCGAAGCTCGCGAAGTATGAAGTCTCTTAGTTCCTCATGGAACTTTACACCCTCTATATTCTCTTGTGCTGTACCACCTTTCATGAGTCTTTGAAGGATTATCGCAATGAGTCCACCACCTTGCATAATCGAAGACTTTGCTGCAGTTTCAACTTGTATCGTTCCAATCTTAAAGAGTCTGTCAAAGACGCCTCTTCTCGTTCGCAAGTTGGTCACAGTCCGAAATGGTACATGCCTTTGTGTGATTGTGATAATCCCTTTTCTTACGAAAATCTCTGGACTAACCTCCCTCTCCCAACTGGCTAATGAATAGTAAATTCGTTTGACATAGATGTACGTGTAGATTATCCAAAGCAGAAATATTGCAGCTGCTACAGTCCAATAGTACAGCGTGACAGTGCTCCATCCAAGTATAATGAAGACTTCAGTAATTTCAACTAATGTTAGGACAAAGTCTGTCACAATCGGGTGGCTGAAAAAAAGTAAGCTTATGGTGACCCAGATGAAGAACAGGATGATAAACACCCTCAGCCATTTCTTGTAGAGAAAGGCATTGTCTGGATGGAACATTCTCCCGCTAATTACCTGTTCCATAGGTGGTTTAATGACCCGTCCCTCTTCTTGAGCCATTTGTTGCATTCCTCATTCTCTGTCTTTTTTCAGTAAATCGCGAATCTCTCGAAGGACTATCAATATCTCACTCTCAATGCTACCAGGCTCTACTACAAAGGTTTCATCATCTTCAGGATGAACTACCTCTGTACCAGTTACATATGGATCTTTGAACTTCCTGAGTTCCAAGAGGATAAAATCTCTCAGTTCATTATAGAATGTCAAGCCTTCTAATTTTTCCTCTGCTGATTCAAAAGAGCCAGCAGATCCGCTTGCAGTTTCAACCTCGATTGAGCCAATACCAAAAAGACGGTCGAAAGGTCCTGCAACACTCTGGATGTTTGTTATTGTTCTAAACGGTACGTGTTTTCTTGTTATGTTGATAATTCCTTTTTTCACATAGATTTCTGGCATCGTTTTGCCACTTTTCGCAAGCACAGAATATTCGAAGGAACGGATGTAGATGGGATAAATAATCAGGTAAGGTATCAAAATACAACCCGTGATGATCCAATACCAAAAATTGAACGGGAACCATATGAGGTCAAAGGTTGATGCTATACCCGCTGGGTTTCCTGTTATTATACCCACAAGCCACAGGACTAGGAACAACGAACCGATAATTGTCACCCACAACATGATCGCGCTGAAGATGCCTATGAACCAGTTCTTGTTTCGGAAGTACTTTGATGGCTTGAAGACCTTTCCTCGAGCAATCTCTTCCATTGGTGGTTTGATAACTTTGCCTCTACCTGACATGTTTCTCTCATCTCTCTTTCTCAAGTCTGCTATCAATCTTTTCTAATACATTTCTAATCTCACGAAGCGTTATGAGTATCTCGTCATCAAGACTATCACTCAAACGAGGAACTGGTTCATCCCTAGGATGAACGAACTCTGTTCCAGTGACATAAGGATCTCTGAATCGTCTCAACTCATGAAGAATGAAATCACGCACCTCTTCATAGAAAGTTATACCCTCTAGTTTTTCCTCAGGGCTTCTACCCCCTTGAGCACCACCAGAATATCCAGCTGTTTCAATTTCAACCGTGCCTATTCCAAATAATCGGTCTATTGGACCTGTCCTACTTGCTATGTTAGTGATTGTTCTAAATGGTACATGTTTCTTCGTCACATTGATCAATCCTTTCTTGACATAGATCTCTGGCATTGTTGTTCCGGATTTCGAGATGACACTGTACTCAAAGTTGCGAACGTAGAGAGGGATGCCAATCAATATTGGGAGGAACCAGAATATTGATGAAGCCGCATACCAGAAGTTGACCGTTGGTAGCCAGTCATAGAAGATTATCCAAAAAATTGGTATCCAGTTTGGAGTGCCAGAGTCTGTTGCTTCAATCAAAGATCCTAATGCAAGACAACCTAACAGACAAAGCCAGAGAAATAACCAGATGATGGCTGCTATAAAAAACTCTTTGTAATAGAATCTGCGGTCTGGTTTGAAAACCCTACCAGCTGTCACATCTTCCATTGGAGGTTTTATTACTACACCACGACTACTCCGTTCCACTCACATCAGCTCCTTCTTCGTTCTGCATTCTTCCCTGATTACAAATCCACCTAGAAAGAACACTACCCCTACTCCCTCAAGGACACCTCCGAGGA
>LRSL01000044.1 GCA_001563335.1 Candidatus Thorarchaeota archaeon SMTZ1-45
ACCTGAGGCTATGGCTGGCCCAACCTCTGTTTCTGCTCTGATTCATGCTGCAACCATGGTGAAAGCGGGAGTCTACATAACAGCACGATTCTTGGTGACAATCGTCAGTGCGTCTGGTGTTCATGCAGAGATAGGTCCTGGTGACCCAGGATTCACAGCGGCTCAAGCTATTGGATTTGAGGCTGCCTTAACCTTCTTCATTATCGTAGCAATAATCGGAGCAATCACCGCCCTGATGACAGCAACGATGGGTATGGTTTCGAATGAGCTCAAACAGATCTTGGCTTTCTCAACACTCTCACAGCTTGGCTACATGATTCTAGCACTGGGAGTTGGTGGTCTCATGCAGGCCAATCACCTTCACTACGATCATGCCTATCTAAGCGGTGTCTTACATGTTGTTTCGCATGGTGCCTTCAAGGCACTCTTGTTTCTAGCATCAGGTGGTGTGATACATGCTGTGCACACGAAGTATATCTCAAAGATGGGAGGTCTCGGTAAGTACATGCGGAAGACACTCATCGTTATGTGGATCGGTGTTCTCGCCTTAGCTGGTATACCCCCGTTCTCTGGGTTCTGGTCAAAGGACTCCATCATTGAATATACCTATGAGCTAGCTGCTCACTGGACAAACCCACTTGGATGGCTTCTGTTCTTCTTCTCAGTACTAGCTGCAGCATGCACTATCTTCTACAGTTTCAGACTGATGGGTATAACATTCTATGGGCCATCAGAGTACGACACTCATGACTCCCACAGTTCTCACGAAGATGAGAGTGAGGAGCACACTGAGGAAGAGTATCATGATGAGCATCATCAGATGCCTCATGATCCTGGTCCAGCAATGATGATTCCGTTGTACATCTTGGCTGCATTCACGATCATCGCTTTTGTGGTGTTCCCATTCATCCAACAGATTGCCATAGGAGACACTCATAGTTGGGGTGAGATCATGGCTGAGATGATTGCTGTGAAGTTCAGTCCAGAAGGACTTCCACCATTCCTTATCACACTTGGAGCACTTGCTGTTGGAGGTATTCCAGGTTACATCATCTACATTAAGAATGCTGACAAGCAGAATTCCATCATCGGTGAAACCGGATTAAGTCGAAAGGTCTACAATTTCCTAAAGCACCGTTGGTACATCAATGAGGGCTATCACTGGATATTGGGCAAGTTCCTTAACTTTGCAGCTATGTATCGTATTCAAGTAGATGACAAAATAATCGATGGAATTGACTTCAAGTCTGCAGATGCAGCGATTTCAATTTCCACGAAAGTGCGTTGGTTCGATGATAATGTTGTTGATGGATTTGCAGAAGGAATATCTACAGAGAGTGTCAGAGCATCTGAGATTGGTCTAGCTGAAACTCAGACGGGACGTATTAACGACTATGTCAGCGTTGTGATGTTTGGTATTGGGATACTTATCCTTCTCGCATTAGTTACATTGGGAGTGATATAAAATGCAATTAGACTTCGCCATAAACATCCTGAACTCATTGCCTTTTGGAGCATTAGGATTCATGCTAATCCTACCACTTGTGGCTGCTTTGGTTGCATACTTTACAGGAAAAGGAGCTCGTGTGATTGCACTACTGGTCACGACCATTGAACTTGCATTATCCCTTCTTCTGGTTCTCGCTGTGGACACCAGTGAAATATTATCTACTGCCACTGATGCGGGAATGGATTTCGTCGCTAGCTTTGTGTTGGGTACACTGCCAATTAGCACACCTGAAACACTTTTCCAGTTCATCGTGGGAGTTGATGGGCTCTCAGCCATAATGATTCTACTATCCAATCTTGTGGTCTTCATCGCAGCAATCAGCTCGAATCACATTCATAAATCTGAAGGATTCTATTACTCGTTGTTCCTACTCCTTCAGACTGGTCTAATGGGTGTATTCATGTCACTCGATTTGATCGGATTCTTCATTTTCTGGGAGCTTGTTCTTATCCCTATGTTCTTCATCATAGGAAGATGGGGTGAAGAGGGATGTGAACATGCAGCTGTGAAGTTCTTCATCTATACTCATCTTGGCTCAGCCGTGATGCTCGTTGCGTTCTTTATGATGTACCTAATTGCTGGCCAAGAAAAAGGAATCTACACCTTTGCATTGATCGAAGTTGCAGGTGGAACTGAAGGTCTTAGAACAATATTATCTGATTTGGCTCCAATGATTCAGATTGGTTTTGCACTTGCAATCTTCATGGGTGCAGGAGTGAAGTTACCTGTTTGGCCACTTCACAACTGGCTTCCATGGGCTCACGTTAAAGCTCCTACACCAGGTTCAGTCATACTAGCTGGTATCTTGCTTAAGATGGGCGGATACACATTCATACGTCTTGGACTTTGGTTAGTCCCTAGTGCTTTTACTAGATTAAGCATCCCATTCGCAGCACTAGCTATCTTCACATGTATATATGCAGCATTCACTGCAATGGCTCAGACTGATTTGAAGAGTTTAGTTGCGTATACTTCAATCAATCATATGTCTTGGGTATTGTTGGGTGTAGCAGTGGCTGCATATGCAATTGGGCTTGACCCTCTTATTGCAGAAAATGTTGGCTACATCAATGCAGCCAATCTAGCACTTCAAGGTGCTATATTCATGATGTTCAGTCACGGAACCATAATCTCCATCATGTTTATCATGGCTGGACAACTCAAATACTCCGCAGGCACGCGTGAGCTTCCCGACATTAAGGGCTTAATGACAAAAGCGCCGAAACTCTCAGCCATCTTGATTCTTGCATCCTTTGCAGCTTTTGGTCTGCCAGGATTTAGTGGTTTCATAGCAGAAGCACTTGTCATTTTTGGTTCCGTTGTAGTCTACCTCTGGTCAGCTATCATCACATTTGGTATCTTTGTAACAGTAGGCTATATGCTCTGGATGTTGAATCGAATAGTGTTCAGCGAACCAGATGAAGAGAAAGAAGTCACAGAGGCTCCTTGGAGTGACTTAATTGCTCCAATCCTAATGCTGATTCCAGTGATTCTCTTGGGTGTATGGCCCGACCTTGTTCTCAACTTCACCCAATCTGTTGTAACATTCATCATTGGAGGTGTTGGACCTTGATGTTACTTCAACTAGACCAAATAGCAGATGCACTTCGTGGAATCTTTCTACCTATCAGAAATTTCCTGCTTTCTATTATCCCTCCAGGTTGGATTATGTCTCTTCCAGCTCTGACCTTGATCCTCTTTGCAATCATTGCCCTAGTTGTAGGTATGCGGTATAATCCCCTTGGTCTGAGTTTTATTGGTATTTTGCTTGCTGGAATTCAAATGGTGATTCTCGATCCTAATGACCCAGCACTCACAGCCCTTATTGGTGAAGGTGGTGTATCATTTGGACAGTTTGTTCGAGACCCTATGGCTGATTTCTTCATCTATATTATACTCATTGTTGCCTTTCTTGTTCTAATGTCTTCCACCCTCTATGGCGGTGATAAAGGGCCGTACAATTTCCTACTACTGATCTCATTCGCAGGTGCAATCTGGGTAGTGATGGCAACTGATCTTATTGGTCTATTTCTAGCATGGGAACTCATGTCAACACCAACCTACATACTTGTTGCTCTAGGACCTGCTAGAGAAGCAATTGATGGTGCTACCAAGTACTTTGTGATGGGACTTCTAGCTACTATGTTGATGATTTTTGGAATTGCACTTGTATATGGAGTCATTGGTACAACTAATCTTGTTGAAGTTGCTTCAGCTGTTGATAATATTTGGAATATGTTCGCAACAACCCCCAATGCTGCATATACAATTGTATTAGCTGTGGTTCTTTTCGTAGTTTCCTTTGGTTTCAAGGTAGGAGTGTTTCCTGGCTGGCAATGGGTGCCAGATGCTTATGCTAGTGCTGATGGAAGTGTAACTGCATACCTTGCAGGAGGTTCCAAGAAAACAGGTGTAGGCGCATTGATGAGGATTCTTGTTATAGGGTTCGTCGCAGCACAAACCCAATGGACGTTTCTTATTGTAGGAGTTGCCATTCTTACAATGGTCATTGGTAATGTCTTAGCACTTGCGCAAAGGGATATCATGCGGATGTTGGCTTACAGTAGTGTTGCGATGATGGGCTATCTCTTCATAGGAGTTGCAGCAGCTAATCCAGACATTCCAATCGCCTATAGTCTGGGTATCGGGGCTGCACTCTTCCATGCTTTTACTCATGCATTAATGAAGACCTCCGCCTTCATCCTTGTATGGGCACTCTCAATCAGATTGGCAAAGAGAATAACCTACGACGACCTTGCAGGACTCAGTAAACGTGCACCTGTGGCTGCCGGACTATTCGCAATCCTTATGCTATCACTTGCTGGAATGCCCTTAACAGTTGGATTCTGGTCCAAGTTAGTTCTTTTCCAAAGTGCTGTCGTTGCAGGAATGTGGTGGCTCGCGCTCATTGGATTGCTTAACTCGGTATTCTCGCTCGGTTACTACTTGCGAGTCCTGAGGTATTCATATATGATGGATGCTCCTGACGACTCGAGAATCAACTTGCCATCTATCCCCTTTGCCGCAGTTGTGATTTGTGTTGTCGCAGTGATTGCGCTCTTTATCTTCCCGTATCTCATTCTAGACTACGCATTTGCAGCAGTGCCCTTATTGCCTTAAGAACTTCAAAATCAAATAGACTTGGCTATATTTCATGGCCAAGTCGTTCCTCTTCTTTTCGAATGGCTGTTTCAACACACTTTGTAAACATCATCTCAACATTCTCTCCAGTTTTTGCAGAGGTTTCTATATACTCAATATTTCTCCAGCGACTAAACATCTCTCCTGCCTCTGGAGGAACCATTCTATCTTCTCTGTCTACCTTGTTGGCAACGAGAATTACAACAGCATCAGGAGAAACACTGACGAAATTATCATACCAATCTGCCACATTGAGGAATGTTGGTGGTCGTGTTACATCATATACAATGAATGCAATCGCTGCCCCTACCATATACCTTGAACGAAGATCTCTGTATGTGGGTTGTCCTGCTAGATCCCATAGGACAATCTGAGCAGAAGATACCTCGCCTGGATGAAGCTCAATCTCGACATTTTTCACTGCGATGTTAGTTCCAATTGTTGCTTTATATGACTCCCCAAAACTATTCTCTGTATACCTCATGATGCAACTTGTTTTACCTACGGCCCCGTCACCTAGTGCAACCATTTTCAATACGTAACTGGGACCTTCTTCTTCCAACAAATACCCTTCCTGTGTCTGGTGATGGTGAGTATTCCATTAATTTAACCATTCTGGGAATATAGTCATTGGATTTTTTTAATGAAATTATGTTGTTTAGCATCCATTAGGTGGTCTAACAATAAATCGAGTTCCCTTCGAAAAATCCCCTTTCACACGATCCTCCACCTGAATACTTCCTCTATACTAATAGGTACAAAGAGTACAATACAATTCAGGAATATTTATTGAATGTACATTTTAGTACATTAATGAACATTTATGCACAATGTTTATAAGAGTCTTTGAACCGACGATTTCAACCGTTTCTGGATGTGGAAACATGATACGAGTGTGCCTTGGCCAATGGCTTCTGGGTCCCGATGCGGGGCCCGTTTAGTATGTTCACCATATGGCACATTCTCTTTACCATTTTCTCTTACTGAACTTGTCAAGACCTGCCTGTTTCATTATAAAATGCTCCACAAATCTACTCTTGATTATGGTTTAGTAGATATTCCACATTCAGATCCGGTACTTATACGGAGAAAATAACATGAAACAAGAACATGCAAGAATTCAGTTGGATATCGACGACACACCAAGAGAATATCTTAACATCCTACCGCACTTGAAAAATCCACTCCCTCCACCTATCAATCCGGCAACAGAGGAGCCAGTTAATCCTGAAATGCTTCTCGCATTATTTCCAGAAGAGTGTGTGAAGCAAGAAGTTTCAATGGAGAAAACCATTGCAATTCCCACCGAAGTGCGAGAAATTTTGATGAGGTCAGGTCGACCAACCCCATTACAAAGAGCAATAGGACTCGAACGGGCTCTAAAGACTCCATGTCGCATATATTACAAAAGGGAAGATGTTTCACCAACTGGTAGCCATAAGTTGAACACTGCAGCTGCACAAGCCTACTATGCTCAGAAAGAGGGTATTGAACGAATGGCTACTGAAACTGGTGCAGGACAATGGGGAAGTGCAGTGGCACTTGCTTGCGCTTATTTCGAGCTTGAAGCTATGGTATACATGGTCCGTATAAGCTACGAGCAGAAACAATATCGTGGTACATTAATGAGGACCTACGGTGCAACGATAGTACCAAGTCCGTCCGACTTGACTGAATTTGGTCGCAAAATAAACAAGGAACAACCAAACCACCCTGGAACTCTTGGTATTGCTATCAGTGAGGCACTTGAAGATACCATAAATAATGAGAATACGAAGTACACACTTGGTTCTGTTCTAAATTTTGTCATGTTACATCAGTCTGTGATAGGACAGGAAGCTATTGCACAGCTAGATGTAATTGACCTATCACCTGACTATGTCATTGGTTGTGTTGGTGGTGGTAGCAACTTTGCAGGAATCGCCTTTCCTTTCCTTGTAAACGATCGTTTCCGTGATACAAAGTTCATTGCTGCTGAACCTACAGCTTGTCCATCTCTCACAAAAGGCGAATATTGCTATGACTTTGGAGACACAGCAGGCCTTACTCCAAAATTAAAAATGCACTCCTTGGGCGCTGACTTTACTCCCCCGAAGATTCACGCAGGAGGTCTTAGATATCATGGAGTTGCTCCCACAGTCAGCGCCCTTACTCTAGAAGGGCGAATAACTCCGCAAGCATTTAATCAGATTGATGTTTTGAATGCAGGAGTTCTGTTTGCAAAAACAGAGGGTATCATACCCGCTCCAGAATCAGCTCACGCAATAAAATCTGCAATTGACATAGCTTTGGAAGCTAAGAAAAAGAATGAATCATGTACATTAGTCTTCAATCTTTCAGGACATGGCCATTTCGATATGGCAGCTTATGCAGCGTTAATGAATGGTACTCTGAATGGTGATGAACCAATCGGGATTCCCCAAGCCACAGGTGATCTCCTCACTGTGCAGGGTAAGTGATGCAACAACCGCTGCCCTGCGCAGCGGTTTCTTTTTTTTTCCTAATTATTTTGAGAGTTTCAACATGTTAGCAAGAGCTTGAGCTGCTCTTTGAGGGCTTGAGAAGAAAGGAATCCCAGCTGCCTCCAATATATCATGACCGGGAGGTTTTCTTGTTACTGGCGAGGCAAGAATACTAACTACTGGTTTAGAGCCCTTTTGAGTTGCCTTAACAATCTCATCGATTGGAACGCCGCCTCCAATCCCCTCCTGATAATTTGGAGAGAACACAATCATAACCGCATCGAACCGCTCTTCATTTAGAATTAATTTGAAGGCTTCTGAAAATATCCTAGGATTCGCCCAGCCTTGAGCAAGAAGGTCAATAGGATTCTTGATAGGCACTTCAACAGGCATGTTCAGCATTGATTGAATTTTATGAGCTACAGTAGGTGAAGGAGGTGGAAGCTGAATTCCATTTAATTCGAGGGTTTGTGCAGCCACCAATGCAATGCCCAGTGTATGAGTTACAATAGCAACTCTCTGTCCTTTGGAGTGGTGTTTACATGTTGTAATGACATGTGCTGTGTCTATCATCTCGCCAACTCCTGTCACTTCAATAGCTCCTGCTTGTCTTATCGCAGCACTATAGAGATCAGAATTTCCAGCAAGACTACCAGTATGGCTCAATGCTGCGTTTCTAGATGCAGGCGTTTTTCCCACTTTGAACACAATAACTGGTTTCTTTGGAGTTGTCTTTTTTATCTCCTCAGTCATTTCTCTTGCATACTCAGTACCTTCAACAAAAAGACAAATTGCATCAGTTTCAGAATCCTCTCGGAGATATCTTAACATATCATGAAAATCGATATTCACTCGATTTCCAACGCTAGCAAATTTTGAAACTCCAAGATCTGAATCAGCTGCTTGGTAAATCATAAGTCCTGTAACTCCTCCACTTTGACTCACCAGCGCAACTGATCCCTCTTTTAATGGTGTAGGGTGTGGAAAGAAGGTCGCGTTCAAACCTATTTTGCAGTTACCTGCACCCAGACAGTTAGGTCCAATAACAGCTATTTGTCCTGAATCTGCCATTTCTTTTACTTTGCGTTGATGTTGTTCTCCAATTCCTCCTAGTTCCTTGAAACCAGCTGAAAAGATAATTGCCCCTCTTACTCCAGCTTCTTTGCATTCAGAAAGTGCTTGCAGAATGAATTGTGGACCAAGAGCAATCATAGCGAGGTCTACTTGAGTGTCAATATCGCCAATTGATGAATAGCACTTTGCATTACCTATAGTCTTGATCCGAGGATTTACTGGGTAAACATCTCCTCTATAATCTTGAAGCGCTAATAGAGTAAGCGCTCCAAGTTTGTCTGGTTTGTCCGATGCTCCTACTACCGCTATTGCTTTTGGATTGAATAGCTTGTCAAGAGATTCATTTTTCCACATCATAACTTGACCGCCTCTTCATCAGAGGTATTTAGAAGCTTCCTAACCCTTGATATTACTAGTGCTGAAACTGACTTTCGAGCCTCATCATAACTTGTAAATGGAATTATTGATACATCTGTTTTCTCTGCTTCAGACATCATATACTCCTGTATTAGTCGCGTAGCTTCGAACTCTCTGTTTCTAACAATAGTATCATCAGTAACTGTTCTGAGTTTTCCAATAGCATGTTTGCTAGCAAACATCGCCTTATGTGTTTCAAAATCTGGATTAATTAGGACTTCAATAACACCTGGACATAGACCTTGAATTGAACCAGGTTGAATATGAACCCCCTCCACAACAGCAATAGCGCCTTCAGAAACTATTCTCTTCGTCATTGTTTCAACATGAGGTGTTATGATTTCACACTGTGCCAAAAACC
The DNA here is from genome assembly GCA_001563335.1 of Candidatus Thorarchaeota archaeon SMTZ1-45. Taxonomy (GTDB): domain Archaea; phylum Asgardarchaeota; class Thorarchaeia; order Thorarchaeales; family Thorarchaeaceae; genus SMTZ1-45. The sequence continues at coordinate 8,966 of LRSL01000044.1, forward strand.
CTCTTACTATTGGTTCCAAATTAGGGGATCCTGATTGTCGATGGATATATGCTTGATATGTGTGGCAAAATAACTCTGGATATTTCTCCTCACTAAATATTCCACGAAGAACCTGACGAACTGAGTCAGTGCTAATGAATCTGGTAGCAGTGAGATCGTGCATTAGTTCAAGTGCTATCAAAGACTTGCCTGTTGCTGACGCTCCTTCAATGACAACCACAAGTGCTGGTATTTCTATTGAATCTCCTCGAAGACTCTCGTATCTTGTTAGGATATCAAAATTAGTACGAATCGAAGGCTGGTATGCACCTAGAGATTCGCGGATTTGATTGAGGAGCTCGCCCTCTGTTTCAATCTGTTGAATCTTTGAATCGTGCATGATTCTTGAAATATCATTATCTGATAGACCACTCAATCTAAGCCGTCCCTTGATCGTAAAGATTGGAAAAGGAACCATATTATCTCCGATTCGTAGTTTCATAGCAAAGTTTCATGCCAGAACAACCTCAAAAGCCCTTCCGTGAACAGTAACCTTTCGTTTCTCTTCCCGGAGTTCCCTGAAAAGAACGACCTGTTGGAGACCTCTTTTTTCTCTTGCGTATAGGTCTGCCCATAAATGGCCTGCTCATATCAATAGATCCATCAACTTGAATAATACTTGAAGAGGCTTCCCGGATAATGCCCCACCTACCTTTTGCCAGACTCATACTCTCATCATAGATGCTGATGTATCCATTCAGCAACTCGTATGACTTTCCAATATCTATTTCATCTACATCCTCATTCCACAAATTTAGACTGATTATTGCAGATTTATCACCAACTATGCATTCTCTGATGAGATGACGTTTCCCACTAGCGTTTGCTGTGACGAGTCGTGTTTGTCCTTTCTTGATCACACTGAATCTCACATTTACTGATTTTGATTCGACTGTCAGCCTGGAAATTGGAGTCCAATCCTCTTTTCGATTTTCTCTTGATTCTTCTGCATCCTGCAAGTAAACGCATCCGAATATGGGTGTCGATGAATAATAAAGAACTCCACACTTTTTCATGAGTGAATCTCTATCAGAGCTTTTCGTAGCTGTTCAAGACCCATTATTAGTTCCTCATGTTCACCACCAAACCCAAGCCGGAAATGCCCATCAAGCTCCATTCGAGAACCTGGGACTGTAAAAGTTCTGTATTTCTTCACAAGAAGCTCACAGAGTTCATCAGTACTCCCACCTCGCTTTAGTCTTGGAGCACAAACAACTCCACTTTTTGGTTCAACCCACTCAAGCCAATCTTGAGACCCCATCCATTCCTCTACAACCTTATAATTTGAGAGCACTGCTTTCCTGATTACTGGGAGAATCTCGTGTCTTTTATGAAGCACCTCTTTTGCAATTACTTCTCCAAGTGACGAGTTGCATATTGTTACCTGTTCTCTTACAGCTCTTATTGCTTCGACAATAGGTCTGTCTGCAACAGCCCAACCAATGCGAATACCTGGCAGTCCCCATGTTTTAGACATGCTTGTCAAGCTAATTGCGATGGGACTCAGTGACGCAGCGAGAGGTGGTGGTGGATCGAACATGAGGTCTCTGTACGTTTCATCGACCATAAGATGTGCACCTGCTTCCTCTGCTATTTCGATTGCCTCTTTGAGCTCATCTTTGGATATTACAGAACCTGTTGGATTGTTTGGGTGAGTCAGAGTAATCAGCTTGGTATTGGGTTTGACCAGCTTTCTCAGTTTATCCATCCTAGGTCTAAATCCATCATTCCAATCGAGTTTGAGGAGAGTTAAGTTTCTTCTAAGAGATCGTGCCACCTGATAGAGTGAGGGATATGTTGGATGTTCAACAATTATATTATCTTTAGGTCCAACTAAATGGGCAATAATCGCAAAGTTTGCTTCACTCGCTCCAGTTGTCACTGCTACATTGTCAAGAGAATTACCTTTGTATTGTTTTGCAATTTCCTTTCTTAAACTTGGATGACCTAAATGGTACCCATATCGTAATTCAACTTCATTAAGGTCTATTTCAAGTTCTTTAACTGTCAAGAACTTTGTACCGCTCTCACCAATATCATAATCTACCTCGAACTGATGGTCGTCAAACCAAATTTCCAACGGCATTCTCTCAAATGTCAAATTTCAATCCTCAGTTGGAAAGAAATACGGTCTGAGATAAATAGGTTCGTGAAAAAAGCTTTCAGCAATATAACACACGATTATTAAGCCACACAAAACTAATTCATTGTTAAGTAATCTTAAGCAGGGATGCACATGACCTTCAAAATTCTAGTAGTTGATGATGAACCTGCTATTCATGAGGTCCTCCATGTGTATCTCAAACGATTTTTAGATGACTTTGTGCTCTTTGTTGCTTCTACTGGACAAGAAGCGATTGACAAAGTTACTCAAATGATGGCAAATGGGCAATCTCTTGATATCGTTTTAATGGATATGAAAATGCCTTCAATGGATGGTATTGAATGCACGCGAAAGCTCTCAAAGCTCGGAATCAAGAATATTCATCTTCTTACAGCTTATTTTGATCCTGAATCTGCGAAACAAGCAGCAGAAGTTGGCGCAAAAGGCGTAATGAAAAAGAGCGAAGGATTCGTTTCTGTGGCTAGAAAGGTTGCAGATATGATACGAGGAACACGGGCACCAACCACATCAGCAGGTCCTAACTAGGTCACAAATACCCTTTTCAGTTCTGAAACCTCAATCGAATTCTAACATTGCTATTGGAGATGAAATGGTACTATGCGCTGTTCCCTTTCACGTTTATTATTCATAGGATTCATGGCTTTGTTCCTAGTGATACTGGTTGGCAATATCACAACAACTGATGCTCAAGAATATCCTGACGACTTCATACATGATGATAGACTGTATGTCTATGTTGCCTTAGATGGAATGAATCTCAAGGATTACTCCTTGGGTGTACCTCTCCCAATAAATATGGAAGCTCCTATGGATCTATCTTTTCAAATGAATGCGAGTGGATTGCAAACTCTAAATGTTAGTGGTTCAATTACATTCTGGTATCAAGGATATCCGTTATTCCCTATCCAGATTGTAGATGCATATTATAATACCTGGTTTACAGTTGATCCATCTACACCAATCCCGCCGGTCACAGCACCTATGAACTTTTCAAGAATGATGTCAGTACTAGGGCCTCTCAAACTAGCAACTGGTATTTTCGAAGCTAGCGTTGACTTTCGTTATTATGTTGATGGAAACTCGACTCTGAATATTTTACAACACCAGTTTTCATTCATCCTTCCATCAACTCCACTCGATATCATCACATCCGTTACAGGTATCGCAACGAGTGTTGCTACTGTGGGTGCTGTATATGGAATGGCTACTGGTTTTAACAGTCTGTGGGAGGGGTTAAAGACTGCTTACAAGCTGAGGGGTATCCACAAGAAAGCATCTGAAATCCGATCGCTCCCTAATCTTACAGTACTGGGTGCCCTACCACTTCTTTTCTCACTCCTTGATAACATGAAAAAAGGGAAGAAAGAAGGACGAGAGGACAGTGGTGTTAGTGAATACATTGTTCGACAGCGCCTTAGGGAAGTCGCTCCTGACGCTTGGCAGGCAGACAAATGTCCACAATGTAAAAGGAATTGGAACAAGAAGTTAGACATGTGCAAGAAATGCAACATTGGTCCGGACGAAGCTAAAATTGCATATGCAGAGCTTCTCGTTTCAAGGGTTCCAGCAGCTCTTAGATGGATGGGTAAGAAGAAATCCACTGATGTTAGAACCTTAGCAAAGAAGACAAAATCGACTCAATATAATGCAGGTGTAATTGCTGCTTCAATGGTTGACACAAATGTTACTGAGATTACCAAAGTCGGGACACCTCTCCGATCCTTTGTCATGAATATTGCAGGTCTAGCATTTCTCGTTGTTACCTGGCAGCAATTGCTTGGTGACAATACAAGTGCATGGCAGACTACTATCACATTTGTAGGTGCAGCTCTCTCCTTGGCTGTTATCATTGCTCTTTATATATCTAGAAAGACTCAGATTGCTAAATTTGTTGCTGAGCAAGAAGCTGGTCTTAAGATTCTTCCAACCCAAGCGGAATCTGCTGCAGTAAAAGAGGAGGCTGAAGTCGCAGAAGAGCCAGAGATGGAAGAAGAACCTCAATCAGATGCAGAAGCCGATTATATGCACGATGAAGAAGGCGAAGAAGAAAGATCAATGGACGCTGATGAAGAAGAAGACCTATCTAATGAATTTGGAGAAGACAGTGAACTCTCAGATGAGGTTTAGACGAATACTGAAAACAAAATAGGGGGATGCGGCCCTCAACTTGGGCCGCTCTTCTCCTCAAGTTGATTATACATCTACTGGTGCTGACGGAATCTTTCCTCTGGACATTTTGGCGAATAACTGGATTATTTTTGATGAAATGAATGGAATTACAACAAGGAATGCAACTGGTAATAGGACAATGACTCCAAGCTCCCAGCTTGCCAAAAAGTCCATGCTCATGACTGTTGTTGCTCCCACAACTACTAAGAACATCAAGAACTTGATTCTTACAGAGGAACTAAATCTGCTAACCATAGATGTTTTTTCATCTTCGACAATGGATAGAGGTGTTCCTGCATCCTCCATCTTGACAATCTTTTTGAGACCCTTACTTACCTCTCTGTAGAGGTTCACAACAACAACCAGTATCGACGATACATAAGCTACGAAGATAGTAGTCATTATTGATGGTACAGTAATTGTGCCAATTGTTAATGATTGATCAATTACATACGCCTTAAACCAATCTATCTCCACACCATAAAGAAGAATGAGGAATATTACGACTGGAACGAAGACCAAATGCCAAAGCCCAAGAACCATTCTTTTCTTGCTGAGGGAGCCCCTAACGAGTACTGCAGCGGTTGCATCACGATACAACCAAAGTCCGTAAAGAAGGACCGAACATCCAAGAAGTGCAACTGTAAGTATCAGAGCAACACCATAGTTGCCAGATGTGTATGATGAATATGATGCTACAAGACCAGCTCCACTTCCCAACACAATCAATAGGTATAACATGTCCATATTCCTGATTGATTTCTTACGACCTTCTAGTGATTTGTCTTCAACTCTCATCGAAGATGCAATTTTGAAGTATATCACCATTCCAATTAGACTCAGAACAAATGATGCTCCTGCGCCAATTGAGAGCGAGATGGTTGACATAGAAAAGTCCGGAGTTGCCGGAGCAACTGTTATTGTATTTGAAGAGTCTACTGACTCTCCCACATATTCACCTATTGCAGTCACTGTGAGAGTGAAATCTCCATAACCCATGTTTGTAGGTATGTGAGGAATAAGTGCGACATACTCACCAATTTGGTCTGTTGGATATGCTGCCACTGGTGGTAATCCCATCAGCTCAACTATCACTTCAAGACCGGGAACTGGATTCCCATATCCATCAATGATATTGATTAAAATAGCAAGCTCTTGTCCCTGTGTTGGCGTTTCTCGACTATATGATACAAAGAATTCCAAATCACCCATCACACTGATATTACCCACTATTGGGTCACCTTCTTCAACGTCTGGATGATCCACAGAAACCACGTATTCATAATCTCCAGGTAACCATCCAGCTGTGGAAATCACTGCTGAATATATACCTGCATCACTCTCAATCAAGCTATAGGAAAGTGCTTTGACAAAGAACGTAACTGTTGCTCCAGAAATAGGTCTGTGCCCCCAATCCATGAAATGAAGTTCAATTATAGGTTGATCTCCTTGAGTGACTATCCATCCCATTGATGAAAATACCTCTGATGATGTTGATGCTTCAGAAAAAGCTCTGATTGAAAAATCATTCATCCACGGACTGGCATATGTTGAATTTATGAAGACCAAAAAGATGTTTTCTCCAAGCAAGAAATCAGCAGTCACCCAAAGACTACACTCGGCCAAACCAACACTTGTAGATGGAAACGTAGAATATCTAGTACCATTAATCTCAACTTGAACTGAAGTCCAATTGAAAATTGGACCATACTTATCTTTAATGAATACGCTTACTTCGAAATCCGTGCCACCTTCAACCCTGGGAATATAGAATATGTTTGGGTGAAGTTCTCCAAACACATCAAATGATACTTCCATAGCTGGAGGTCCCACGATATTGGGTCTCTGTACATTTAGTTCGAAGATTTGACTACCAATACCTAGCGTGATATTGTGCGAGAAAATATAGCAACCCACTACGGGACTTTCTACTAATGGGAACGATCTAGGACCACTCTTAAGGGATACAGATGCTCCAACTACTGGGTATCCATATGTATCTGTAATATTGAACCATGCTGTAACTAATTCATCCTGATCGACTGATGCTGGAAAGTCAGTACTTACAATTAGATTTGTTGTGATGATCTGAACAGCGAATGCTTTCTCACCTGCACCTATCCCAGTAGCATGTGGATGAAATGCTATTGCAGAAATTGAATGAATCCCTGCTGCAAGCTGCACCTCCGGAATCTTAACAACATAAAATGGACCAGTCTGAATGGCTGGTAGATTTAGACCTTCTAAAGTAATCTCAACTGTCGCATCATCAACAGGTCCACCAAGATTATCATTCACCCAGACTGAGATATTCATAGCATCTCCCTGATTTACCAAATCTGGAGCTTGTACTTGGATATGGAGGTCACTTCGTATTGTGATCGCATCAACAAGAATCCGTTCGTAGGGGTGATAGAATCCATTATCAATGGTGACACTTAGGTTTGCTATTCCGATTGGCCATGTCGCATCTGTAATCGCATGGTATTTCATCCAACCATCAGCATAATAGAATCCAAATGAGTTGACTGCAGGTCCTTCAGGAGTCGCAAAGTGTGCACTCATGTATATAGTTGCGTCGTCCACGATTTCACCATATATATTAGCTACAGTTATGTTTACTTCAAAAGCATCGCCTTGAATGATGTCAGAGGATGAAAATTCAATAAAGGCATTTAGAAGGTAATTACTATCAAGGTTTCTAACAGCACCCAAAGAATAAGTTGTATATTTGGCAAATGGATATGCTGCAATTTCCTCACCCGGTGTAAGGTCAATATCCCCTAGCAGTAAAGGATTATAGACTTCTCCAACTTCAACTGTCCACTCAACTTCTCCTCCAAATGATATCTGAGTTAGAAGCTCATCTTGATCAGTGAATAATAGAAAATCCTCCTCTCCATCACCATCAAAATCTGCAATTATTGAGCTGAGTGGAGTAGCACCAGTTACTGATGTGGACCAAATAGTTGATAGAGTTGCTCCCAATTGAGCTAATTTCAACTCTCCTGTTGAAAGAACGAGAAACAACTCATCTGATTGGTCACCAAAAGCATCCGCAGGATACAAGTATGTGAGGTCCTGATGCAAGAGTTCATAGACAGGTGTATTGTTAACATTGGTTGTCGTACTGTCAAAAACATAAACTCGACCTGTTGGGTCCGTTGCATTCCAGTAGTTGAAACCAGCCACAAATTGCTCTGCTCCAGTGGTTGCATTGTATATGGTTTCAATGCCAACTGATTGCGTATTGGAATACCCACTCATGTCAATATCCAGAGAATGTGAGAATACTAGATTTGTAGTGTAAATGTCTATTCGTGTGTTTCCTCTAATGACTGCAACATAGCCATATGGGCTACCACTTGTAACAGAAAACCCTCTTATTCCGATTTCTTCAGGAAAATTCACTGCTGACCAACTAAGATCGGAATCCATTTTTAGTATAGATTCCGGACTTGTTTCTGATACTAAAAACAGCTCCTCATTGCCATCTCCATCATCATCAAAAACTCCGATATGTGTGAAACTTTTGTATGGATATGGAACATTTCCTTCATCCATCAAGGTGAATGTGCTACCATGGTAGGCATGATAACGAAATAATGAATCTTTCAAAACACTATCGTAGTAGTAATCTAAAACTATGATGTCGAGTATATTATCTCCATCTAGCATCGCTGAATAGACTTCGAAATTATCGAATCTGTCACCTGAAGGTATGGTGACATTGAGCGAGTCATCAATACCACCACTTGAAGAATATTTTGTGAGTACTAGATTTTCAACACCCATAGGTCTCTCGATTGTATAGATTACTTTACTTCCATCTGATGTATTTCCAATATCTGACTGATGGTATCTCTTATACACGTAATCTGTCCCTGCTTTTTCTATCTTCCAGACAAAATTACCAGAGACTGTAAATCTCAATGGATGAGTGAAATTTCCTAAATTGCCAAGATTCAGATAGCTGTCTTGAACTGTGATATAATATTCATATTCACCTGGCTGAAGGTTTCCAATGAATGCATAATAGTAACCTTCTCTGTGAGATGCGTACATCTCTTCTTGCGGCTGAATCCATGATACACTTCCAGGTAATCTCATCCAAATGTCAATGTGCTCAACTGTTGAAGTTTCAATAACATTTACTCTTACTGTAACATAATCATCTATGATTGTTGGATGGAGTGGGTCAATGGGGATTGGCATTAAATTAGGAGGCGTTGTATCACTAAGAATTATGTAGACATCACCCTCGATTCTGACCACAACATCCTCTTTGGCATTACCAATGATATCATAGCTTATGATTTGGTGCCCTCCAAGTCTAACATCAACAAGGTACTCGAGATTTGCGAAAGACCCATCCACACCTCGTATTATGCCTAGTCCACCATAGGTAGTTCCAGTAGCCAAGTCATCCATCGAATCTTGATCCATTTTTCCTACACCAAGTTGTCTGGATGAGTAGGTGTAGATTTCCTCTAACTCCCTTATTGGTGTGAAATCAAATCCATCTATGAAAAATGCCTTCTTCTGAGTCCTACTTATCACGACTAAATCATCTTGTGGGTTTCCGCTAAAATCGCCTGTTTCTATATATCTAGTTGTACTTGGTAACCCATCAACTAGTTGAGTATATGCTTCTCCTGGTATATTTCCCCAATAAACAACAACGTCGCCATCACTCTCTATAGTAGCAATCTCCTCCAATCCTCCGAAGTAGTCAAACTTCACCATATCTTGAATACTTGTACTAAGAAGGATTGAATAAACCTGAGTACCATTAGCTTCAACCACTGTCAGGTTTCTCTGACCGACGGTTCCCATTTGATTTGAAAATGCTATCGAGTCCTGAGTTCCACTTGTAAATCTACCAATCACTGGTCCAAAATATGCATAGTCAGCTAAGAACGTTCCAAGTGTTGTGTTTGTGATCAAATCAAGTGTGAGAAAATTATCGCGATTATTCACATTTTGAACTAACAAGTCCGGGTAGGAATCTCCATTGAATATACCAAATCCCATGGGGGCTGGGTAGATGAAGGGCATTGGATACTCTGATACTGTTGCGTCATCAATGTCGACCATTAGAATATAGTATATAGAATTGACATAATTGCGAAGGAAAAACTCAGTGTTACCATCCAAATCAACATCATAACCAGTTAGATAGTTACCACTATTCTTAACTCCGCTAGGAAGTGCAATGTCCATCATAACATCTTGAATCACATCAACGAAATACAATCTACTTTCTTCCTCAATGACGTATGCAAAACCACGATGACCAGAAATTTCTCCAACTGCAATTTGGATATTAATGTCAGGAAGACTGTAATGGTATAACGTTTCTGTTTGAGCTTGTATTGCTACATTCTCCGATTGCGAAACAGCAATAGTTGGTGCTAAACTAGTAGTAATTGGTACAATAAAAATGAAAACAAAAAGGGTAACTACAAGTATCTTGACAACATCAGCAGCGTCTGGATTCATTGTCTTTGTAACTGGTCGAAATGGACTTGCTCTCCTCTTTGTATCTCTTATTGTTCTTGATGACAACATTTTCTAACCACTCCTAATTGATAACGCATTTCTCCCTCTATTCTTGAGGTTGGAATTTTTGGCGTTTAGGCTATAATGATTAATTCGCACCCTTTTATTGATTCTGGGCAACAAATCTACCGATAGGCTAAAGTCGAGGAAATGCAATCGGAAAAGTTGTATTTTCGGGGTTTGAACACAATGGTTGAGCAGATTGCTGTGATTGGTTGCGGAGCAGCTGGTGCTACTGCAGCACTGCAAGCACGGAAATTCAATAGAAGCGTTGAGATATCAATATTCAATTCAGAGCCTTACTCACAATATTCTAGGTGTGGCTTACCATATACCATCTCTGGAAAAGTTGGTGCATTCGAAGACCTAGTTCTGATGCCTCCAGATAACTGGGGCGCCTTGAAGATTGACACCAAGCTCGGTGTTACAGTCACAGATATCGATCATAAGTCTAAGGAGATTATTTTTTCAGGTGAAGGTGGTGCGAGTAGACAAAATTATGATGCCTTGATTTTCGCTACTGGAGCAGAGAATGCTGATCCTCCTATCAAAGGACTTGATAAGAAACGAGTCTATGGTCTACGAACACTTGATGACGCAAAAGCGCTCTCTTTAGAGGTTGATATGGCTAAAACCGCTGTTATTATTGGGGGCGGTCTTGTCGGAATGGAGGCTGCCGAAGCTTTTCATGAACGAGGGCTTGATGTTACAGTTGTTGAGTTCCTCCCCCATATACTACTAGCAATGGTTGATCCAGATATGGCTGCAATTGTTGAGGAACATTGTATCGAACATGGTCTGAAGATTCTAAATAATACTGCAGCTCAACAGATTACTGGCAAGGAAACTCCAGAAACAGTTGTGGTCAAGAATCGTGAAACTGAACAAGTATCAGAGATACCTGCGGATTTTGTTGTTGTTGCCACAGGAGTACGACCAGTCACTGGGCTTGCTGAGAAAATGGGTGTGAAGATTGGAACAACTCGAGGGATTATGACCAATGAAAAGATGATGACAAATATTGACCAAGTCTATGCGTGCGGAGACTGCGCAGAGAATTTCGAGTTCATAACACGCAAACCAATGGCAGGAGGCTTAGGCACAGTTGCAGTCAGACAAGCTCGAGTTTCGGGGATTAATGCAGCTGGTGGTGATGTTACATTCCCAGGTATCGTTGGAGCAAAGGTCACAAAGCTCTTTGGTCTTGAGATTGCTAGCACTGGATTCACAGAAGATATGGCAAATCGGTTTGAGATTCCCATAGTTAAAGGGTCAATGAAGGGCAGCACAAAACCTCCTTACTATATCGGAGGCAAAGAGCTTAAGCTTAAGACTTTCTATAATAAAGAAACAGGCAAGCTCGTGGGTGGTCAACTTGTTGGAGAGGAGGATGCAGCAATGCGTCTTAATGTTTTAACATTAGGAATACAACAAGATATCGACGCAGCTGAACTATTTGACTTTGAGAATTGCTATGCTCCAGCAATCTGCGATACATGGGATCCATTGGTTTCATCTGCAGATGCAGCTCGTCGAAGACTCAAGATATAGCTCGCTCGTTTGATATTGTTTTTATGTTATTCAATGCAAACTGAAAAGAGCTTAGCTGAATTGGTGAACTTGCGACAAGTAAAATTTTGTTAAGATCACAAACTGTCTTCGAATGACTCGCAATTGCTCTTACAATTTCCTCAGCAACTTCCCAGCTTGGAATTCTTGAAACCTCAAGCCCCATAGTAAAGAATCCAACCTTTCTGGCCTTTAAGCCAATTGCTGTTTCCATAGCCCATAAAGCTGTAGAGTAAATGACTGCGCGACGGTCTGGATTCTTCAAAGAGATGCCTGGCCAGTAAAGGACTTCTTTAGCGTTACTGTTCTCTCTAACAGTTATGGTTGCTTTTTCTCTTTCGAGTTCAATATCTTTCGCTTTTACTACTACATCAATGTCTGAATCGTCTTTATACCCAAGCTCAACTTTGACAATGAGGTTTCCTAGAGACCATCCTTCCAAGACTATTATTCCTCGCATTCATTAATTGCATTATTGAAACAGTCACAAGTATATTCGTTAAAACCTACAAGGGTAATTTCCTTCACTGAACCCGGTCTACGAACATAGTGGATAATTCCTTCAATGATTGCTTTTGCAGATTGTTCCTCAGTTAAACCGCCTACTCCAGCACCAATTGCGGGAAATGCTAATGAAGTCAGATTATGGTTTGATGCTATGCTGAGAGCAGCTTGAACTGATGACAACACTTTCCAATAGGTTGCTCTCCCACCTGGAGGCATTCCGGCACAATGAATCACATATTTTGATGGAAGTGCCCCAGCTGTGGTCATTACTGCCTCACCTGGTCTGATTGGACCCATAGATAGAGCTTCATCTTCTATCTGCTGACCACCTTTTGATTTGATGGCTCCTGCAACACCTGACCCCATCCAGAGATCAGAATTAGCGGCATTGGCAATAGCATCAACGGCTAGGTCAGTAATATCCCCAATGTAGGTTTTGACTAAAATATCACCTACTTTTTTCTCCATGAACCACAACCCCATTTGGAGTATAAGATATATGGAATCATTTTCGTAAAAGGTTGTTGTCCCACAACCTTTATGCTTCATATTCCTTCATTTTCTGATGGCGAGTCTTCTGAACGATATCAATAATGATGAGTTGGTAACTCTAATAGAGAAATATGGCCAACCTAAGGCAAATGAGTTTACCACAGATTTTCTTGATTTTGAGTGCGCCCTCGTGAAACGTACAGAGTCAAAGGGCCGACTGCATGATATTACGTGCTTCATTCGACAAGATGATGGAAATTATGTAGTAATTCAGAAACCACAATACGCAAGAACAGGAATCTATAGGGCTCCATCTGGAGGTGCATCTATCGGTGAATCTCTCGAAAATGCTGCTATCCGAGAGATGCATGAAGAAACTGGTTTAACAATTCAACTGACCCATTTTGTTTTAGACTTACGACTTAATGTTGTCTGCAAAGATCGTACAATTCCTTGGAGGTCTTTTGTATTTCTCGCAAAGCCAATAGACGGTGAAATGAGACCAGTAGATACGAGAGAGATCTTTGATGTAACTACAATGACCCGTGAACAACTAGAGGGAAATGTGACAAAGCTCATGGAAGACTCAGGATGGGGTGGATTTAAGTATCGCGCTTTCTTAACACGTGAATTCTTTAAACGACTTGATGAGCTGAATATCTGACCTTGTGTTACTCGATTCCATATTTTACTTTGTACACGAGGAATCTCAGAGCAGAGACACTCCGACAGATTGAGTTTCCCAGAATAATACAAAAAAAAACTCAACACTTTAACTTATTACCCCACGATCCCTGGCGGCGGACTCTGCTCGTTTACTAATTCGATTCTCTAGGAACACTAAGTTATCATCATTCAACCGCGTGTCCTACCCACGAAAGAGCAATCGTAAGGATGTAGGTCAGAGTTGCCTAATCACTAGAAAGTTTAGTGATTAACTCCTCGCAGAATTGTTCTACTATCAGGGTTACCCTATCTTTACTTTCTTCTGTGCCAAAGAGCGAAGTCAGCAGATTGAGCAGAGCCAGATTATGCAACATCGAAACAGAAAATTCATTCTTGGAGTAGAAGTCAGAGATTCGATCATCTACTATTTTAGCAGCATCATCTCTTCCAAGACGCTGTATCGCTTCATTTCTGATCTCATACATACATGCTTCGAACTCTCTTGTCTGAAGAGATTGTCTAATTGGTCCAATCAGGAAATTTGCAGATAGCTCATCAGTGAGATTGTGACTTCCGAGTTCACGCACACTATCATTGAATTGTAGAAGAACTGGTTCAACCTCAAATGGTATTTTCTTAGCTATTTCTTGGAGAAATAAGCGAAATTCTTTCCTACGAATCAAGTGAAGGTGGCGTTTGAATTCATCTTCAAAAGCGGCTACTACAGGACCAATTCCCTTTATTGATAAGCGGTGTTTCTTGTCACGACTGTATAAAACACCTTCCTCTTCAGAGTAGAACTGCAAGTGAACCAGATATTTCACCATGAGTTCTAATTGGTCTGTCATCTCTCAACAACACTGTCCAACGCAGCAATTCAACATATATCCCTACCTAGGAGATTTGTGAAATTAAAAAGATAAATGGGTGGGGTGACCCCCAGCCCGTTTTCGAATTATCGCATTGTCAACGCCATTACAGCTTTTTGAGCATGTAGTCGGTTTTCAGCCTGGTCAAAGGCTATTGATTGAGGTCCATCAATTACCGAGTTAGAAACCTCAAATCCTCGATCACAAGGTAAGCAGTGCATGTATGCTGCCTTTGGTCCTGCGATTTTCATCATGTCATCATCGCAAATCCAATGCTTGTTCTCATCGAACACTTCCTGTGACTTTTCAAGTTCAGGCTTGTCATTAAATGGCGGAATGAATTCCTTGCAAGTCCAAGCTTTTGGATAGACAACATGAGCTCCCTCGAAGGCTTCCTCCATATCGTTCACGATTTCGAAGCTTGATTCATTCTCTTCTGAAAACTCTCTGCACTTATCGAGGATTCTGTCATCAAGCTCCATTCCTTTTGGATGCGCCAGGACAGTGTCAGCACCCATTTTTGTAGCTGCGATTATTGCACTTTGAGGGACCGCAAGTGGTTTGTGAACGGATGGAGAGTATGCCCAACTCATGACGAACTTGACACCCTTAAAAGTACCAAATTTCTCCTTGATAGTCATAATATCAGCTAATCCCTGACAGGGATGGTAAATATCATCCTCCATGTTAATAATTGGAATATGACTCCAGTGGGCAAAGTTATTGATAATCTCGTTCGCACGACCATAAATCCAGCCAACAGGGTCTCCATAGCATCTGATTGCGATTCCATGACCCATTCTTGCAAGAACTCGCGCTACATCTGAAACACGTTCCGTCGAATAGGCTTTCTCGTCACCTTCAAGAGCTGGAGCATATATCTTACCGGGGTCAAGAAAGTGTGCATGTCCACCTAACTGCGTCATTCCTGCTTCGAATGAGTTCCGAGTTCGCAAGCTCTGGTTATAGAAAATCATGAACAATGTCTTTGCATCGAGAAGCTTATGAGGTTCACCCATCGCGAATTTACGCTTCAGATCAAATGCAACCTCAAGGAGGGTCTCGATCTCCTCCTTCGTATAATCGAGTAAGGTTATGAAGTCCTTACCACGAAAGGTTTCCGTCTTAACCATGATTGGTCACAACCTCTTTAGTCGCATTGCAGCATATAGAAAAAGTTTGTCACTCGTTCAAATGGCGATGTGTGTATTCACTAACACAGACTCTTTTTTAACCGAGTTATGTTTATTCGCATTGGGGTTGTGAATGGATATCATATTTGGACCAACCATTATGGTTCTTGTATTATTCTACACTGTTTGCTTCATATTCTGGATAATAGTAAGAAGGGATAAGAAAAAGGTGAATCGTCTGAGGAAAATGGTTGGGGTTTTTCTAGTTTGGTTCATCATCAATTGGCTCTTCATCATGAATCTTCTCATGACCCCAGTTTCGTATGAACCTAGTCCAGTCGTTCCCAGCAATTTTGCCCTCTCCTATCTCCCTGTTTTTTTTGTGATATCGATTCCATTCATCATTGACGTTTTAGATCAGTCTGGTAAGCCTGATAGAGAAATATCGCTTGTAGAATGATATTAAATCAGGGACTATGTGTTTTCAATGAAGTACTCGACAACTACAGTGTAAATATCACAACATTGCAGTTAATAGAATGAATTCAAACACTAAATTATTGTAAAAAGGAAAGCAGAAGTCAGTCAGTTATATGTAGAATAATATGCAAACATATCCTCATCCACCACCGAATCCACCATTTTGACTCCTGACTTGGGGGCTTTTATTATCAGTATCTATGGATATGTTCGATTAACAAGCGAAGGCGAAGCTCGATTTGATGGCTCTAAAAAGGTATTAGCAATTGAAATGCTTGGAATAGCAATTGTTGCATTTCTTGAATCTTTGAATTATTGGAACTGGACATTACAGACTGAGGGACCCGAAACTGCCAATCTAATGCTAGTATGGACCGTATCAATGATGATTACCATTCCAACACTCATTGTCCCAATGATTGATCTTTCTCTACAATGGAATCATCTAAGAAGATAGGATCAAGAAGCTAGTGTCGACATTTCATTTATCTACAATTACATCAAATAATATCTATTCGTAAGTTTTGCTTGATATGAGTGGATAATGGATGAAAAGCTCATTCGGAATTCGAACTGTGTATATTGACTGTTATGACGCTCTTGGGTTCTTTGAAGAGAATTGCAAAAGAGTCAAGATTGTTATGTCTGCTATTGGTGGATCCAATTATCTTAAGAGAGAGTGGGTTTCTGGTCGCGCAGGGGGCGGAAGCTGGGCTAGAACCCTTCGGTGCGTCTTTGAGACTGACTTAGACCCAATCCATGTGAAGACCATGATGCTCGGTCTCCAGTATTTAGATCCAAAGGATGTTCCTGATATATTGCCAAGAGATGCGGATACTGGATTATTCAGATTTGCAAATTTTGATGTGTTTGATGTTCAGGAAGGAAGCGAAGAAAGTAAAGGTCGATTTAGTCGATTACTAAAGCAAACTGCAAAGAAAATCGAAATGGCTGAAGTGAAGTTCATTGGCGACCTTTCAGATTTCCTAGTAGCATGCAGAACACGTTTGATTGAAACTCTAGACTCCGCCCCCCGTCAGATGCTACTCGAAATTGAGCAGCAGATTCTCGAAAGGCTAGAGGCTGAAGAGAGTGTGAGGACTTGACTGGATTTCTTTTCTGGATGGTCTTTTAAGGAGCTATAATCTTTGTGGAGTTTAGTAAGTGGTATCAATGGATTCGATTATCGCTATGATTGAAGAGATTGTAAACAGAGAAACCAAGGCATGGGATACGCAAGATGTTGACTTATTGATGACTGTCTTTCACCATGATATGGTCTGGCCTTGGCCTCCCCATTCAAAGGCTCATGATCCGATGGATTGGGTCATTACTTGGGGTCGATACCATCCTGAACGGTGGCGACAGGGATGGCAAGACCTCTTTGACACCCACGAACTTATTCATAACATCCGAACAATCAAGAAGATAGAGGTTTCCAAAGAAGGAGACGGTGCATTCGCAGTTATTGACATAGATACTCTCTGGCGCGATGAAGTAGGAAATAACCGCCACTGGATTGGTCGAACATGCAAAATCTATTCCAAGGTTGAAAACGAATGGAAAATGACCGCGCAGATTGGTGTCCTAGATTATCATGATGTCATGATATAGCAGAACTTTGATTTTCAATTTCTCCGAATGCTTAAAGGGAGCATTGAATATCTGATTCTAATTGAATTAACGAGAGTTGGAGAGAAGATGAAAAGAAAGGTTGTGAACCTCGCTCTCTCATTCATCGGCCCAATAGCACTGATTGTTATTTTGACAATGCCTATTGGCCCACTGACTGGAGGGCTTGGTATCATCCAACCCATTGGTGGAATTTTCGACAATGGTGCTCCGGAGCCTGGGGATCAAAGAATTGCTCTCCCTGGACTCAATGCCGAGGTTGAAGTGATAATCGACCATTTGGGAGTTCCCCACATCTATGCTGAATCTACCTATGATGCCATGATGGCACTTGGGTATATGCATGCAAAAGATAGGCTGTTTCAAGTTGTGATGCAAAATGCCTTTGCAGCGGGACGAATCAGCGAGATAGTGGGTAGTGCGAGAGCGGGTGCTGTGAGCTCAGATATGTACTTTCGAGCAATAGGTCTGGCACGTTCAGCACAGGACACACTTGACTGGTTTGAGGCAAATGCGGCTTCTGACCCAGACATTCAAGAAGGACTAGATAACATCTATGCGGAAGTTGAAGGCGCGAATGCATACATTAACTCCCTGACAAGTGCGACAATGCCAATTGAGTTTAAGATCCTAGGATATACCCCAGAACTTTGGACACCTGTCGACTGTTTCATCAATGCTAAAATGCTAGCTTGGGGTCTTGCTGGAGGATTGGCAGACTTCAATCGGCAATGGATTCGACAAACACTCGAGAATGATACCCTATACAATGATCTATTTCCTGATGTTATGCCCTACACAGTTCCGATAATACAGGAGCAGGTCAACCTCAGTCTTGCTGAGTATCCACTTGGTCCTGGTAAGATACCAGTAGCAGCTATTCCTGAACAGTCCTCTAGCATCACATTGGCTGAGGAAGCAATAATCTCTCAAGACAAGTTGGAGGCGGTGATCAGGATGATGACTGAGGTCGTCAAGCCATTTGGCGATATGGAATTCGTTGGTAGCAATAATTGGGCAATCAACGGTTCTAAGTCATCGACAGGAATGCCCATTGTGGCCGGGGACCCACATCTCGAACATCAAGCACCATCAGTCTGGTATGAAGCGCACATCGTTGTACCAGGGATTCTTGATGTGACTGGAACAACATTTCCAGGACTTCCCGCAGTTCTCATCGGTCACAATGACCACATAGCATATAGCTTCACCAATGTTGGTGCTGATGTCAACGATGTCTTCGTTGAGCAACTTAATCCTGCGAATTCTGACCAATACATGTACAATGGAGAGTGGAGAAACTTCACCATCCATCAAGAGAACATTCACACAAAGGAGGGTGATGTCATTCCATTCACCGTTAAGGAATCAATCCACGGACCTTGCATCGATTCTGTTTGGAACACCTACGGTTCAGATGCTGAATCGGAGCCAAACTTAGCGATGAACTGGACGATATCAGGTGTTACACATGAGATGATTGCAACAGCTCTACTGATGAAAGCTGATAATATCTCTGATGCTATAGATGCATTATACTGGTGGGACACAGCGGCTCAGAATTGTGTGCTTGGTGATGACTCTGGTAATATCGGTATGCTAGTGGTTGGGCGTTTTCCAATACGAGCTGGATATACTGGTGAATACCCTGTGACTGCTCTCAATGACTCGGTTGGAATGGTGAGTTATGTCCCATATGCGCACAACCCTCGAGAAGTGAATCCCTCTCGAGGATTTGTCTCGTCAGCCAACCAGCGTACAATCGCTCCAGGAAATTATGCCTATGACATACTTGGTCCACAAGCTGATGGATATCGAGGTAGGCGGATTTATCATCTCTTGGACGTGAATGATGACATTTCAGTAGATGACATGAAACGATTTCAGGCTGATGTTGTAGAGGTCCGAGCAGAAGTCATAGTTCCCTACGTTGTTGATGCTTGGGATGCTGCGGGTGATGGAAATACAACCATTGCCAATGCAGTTGACCTGCTCCGAGTCTGGGAATATGACATGGAACCTGACTTAGTTGCGCCTACTATCTGGATGTATCTCATTAATGCATTGCACTATGAAATATTCGACGAGATTAGGACCATTGATAGTTCGGTTCCACTGTCGAGGAATCCAATCTTGGAGGAGCTCATTGTGACTGACAATGTTTGGTACTTAGATGACCATACTTCAGTGCCTGTTGAATCTCGTGACGAGATTCTTGTACGAGCATTAATTTCTGCTATCAATCAACTCACAGCAGAGTGGATTGATGAGCCTAAT
Organism: Candidatus Thorarchaeota archaeon SMTZ1-45; assembly: GCA_001563335.1. GTDB lineage: Archaea > Asgardarchaeota > Thorarchaeia > Thorarchaeales > Thorarchaeaceae > SMTZ1-45. Next base: position 28,486 of record LRSL01000044.1, read on the forward strand.
TGGGAATATGGAAATCGTCATGTCATTGAAATTGACCATCTGGCTGGTTTCACTACTATTGGAGGCGAGAGACCTCTCCGTGGTCAAAAAACACTCAATGTGGCGGGAGGTTGGAGACCTGGGAGTGGTCCATCAACAAGACTGATTGCTGATATGAGTAACATCCAAATGTCGTACATGGCTTACCCAGGTGGACAGAGTGGGAATATCTTTAGTCCTCACTTTGCTGACATCTTTGAAATCTGGTACTCATTTGACGAGGTCACTGAGCATCATGGATATCATATTCTGTACTTCTACTCGACAGCAGATGCGTTTAGAGCTGCAGACACAGATGATACTCTCATCGAGAGAACCATCACCTTTGTACCATAGGAGGTTATGAAATGGGAAAAATCGATGATACCATTCCTGAACTTGCATTCCTCCCTGCCATAGTGATCACCATTGTTTTTGGCTTGGTGTTTCAGCTTGCTGGTGATTGGAAACTGATGTTGATCGCTGGAGCACTGGGCGCTCTATTTGTGAGAAGAATCCGTAGAGCCTTCTTAGTTGGATTTCTAGGTATAGGTCTTGCGTGGAGCATCCTCTTTGTCTATCTGTCAGTGACTGCTCAAGCAATGGCAGTTGCTAATATCTTCATAGGACTTCTCGGTCTGGAAGGACTTGGGATTGTTGTGATAGTGATTAGCGTCCTCATAGGTGCGTTACTTGGTGGCTTTGGAGGGATGTTAGGACGAGCTCTATATGAATTCATAGATGAGTTTCTCCCATCCGGTTCTGGAGGTAAACAAACTCCTCCACCCACGCCAGAGTCTATGAAAGAAGAAGCTATAACTGAAGAACAATAATCAAAATTGCTGTGGCACTCGTTGCCACAGCTTTCTCACTTTTTCTTCCAAATGATTAGAGTCAAAGATAGAAGTGCGGCTAATCCTACCAAGACAATCAATAAACTGAACTGGTCAATCTGTCCGGAACGGATTATGCTTCCTTTTATCTCTTTCATATAAATAGAGTCATTGGAATAAACGACATACCATACATCGCTGTTGGGAATTTCGATACTCCAAGTGAGTTCCACGAGACCTCGTTTCTCTTGTATTGGAGTCGCAGATGAATCCTCAACCCATAGGTCATAGTTCTCCTCATTAAAGACAAAGAAGTCGATCCCTCCGAGTAACCAGTTGTCATACTCTGTCTGGTCTCCAGGGAAGAGCTCTCCATTATGCACTATTAGGAATTCTCCTGAAAGCGTGTCACCCGTGTGACAATGTATGGAAAATGACTCCCAAGAATGTGCATCAATCACGATATTGTGTGTTGCCTTGGTATTTAGTGAATGGTTTGAATTTGATTCTTTAGCGTAGGCAATAGGAGTAATGACCATAACGAATATCATGATAATTAAAATAGTTCTACTCTTCACAGTTCTTCATCCTCCACCCACCGGAGGGAATATCACAATGGTGTCATTAGGAGATAAATTGTGATTATAATCAGTGATGCGTATTCCATTAACCATGATGATTTTAGCTTGTTCTGCACTAATACCTAAACTCTTGAGAACTCCATTGATTGTTGGCGTGTCAATCTCCACTAGGAAAGTTCCACCTAGCTCCACATCATCAGGTGCAAATCTTCTGAGAGTAGCATAGAGTTTGACAAATACATTCATTCGAATCACTAGTAATAATCTACATCAACATCGTTGCGTGTATAGCCATGCCCTTTGAGATGCTGTCCCCCACAAAGCAATACCATGTTGAATGGGAAAAGTCCCACACGAGCTCCTTGTGGAATTATATCTTCTGGCTTTGCGAGTGTGCCATTGAGAAAGCAGTCACCGAGGTCTGACTGTTTCAGGCTTAGTCTTCTGATTAGTTCCCTGAAGGCTTCATTCTCTATGAAATCGAGTCTAAGAATAGTGTCCTCATCAGGACGACTATCCTTCACAAGATTTCGAAGACGACCATAGAGATGTATCTCGAGTGAATCTGAACTCAATGTTAATCAGCTAGAGGTTATGGAATTGGGTTGATAATCCTAGTGGTATGAAGGAAAATTAAGGGGGAATAAATTCCTCCTTCGGGCTTCACATATCTTTGTAGACAGCGTCTAATTCCTCATCTGGGACATCGAACACCACATTGTGTGGTGGTAAGGGCTCTGTCCTGAAGAACTCTGGGAGTCTGTCGTCAATGACTGTGAATCCTGCCTCTTTGTTGAACTTTCTCTCCTTCCGAAGTATATCTTTACCATAACCTGTGACATCAATATCTTGTCCCAAGAATGAGTCAACTGTATCCTTCATAGCATTGAAACCATCGTCATCATCGAGGACACAAAATGCAATGAATAAGCAGTAACCTGTTGAGTCAATATATGCTGTAGTTGCCTGGAATGCTTGAGAGAGCTCCGCCTTCTTTAGATCTCGCGGGTCTGTGACCTTTCCCTTGATACCTAGGATTTCTGCAGCAATTGTGTATCCTGCTGTGTGGTCTGCACCCATTGTCGTAGTTGCGTATGTCACGCCAATACCCTTGATCGGTCTCGGGTCATACGCTGGAAGTGCCTGACCCTTCACGACTGGTATTCTTGTGACACCAAGTGCCTCCCCCGCTGTCAGAGCACCTGAGCAGACGAGTTTTCCATCGACTGATTTCTCATCATAGGCTTTCTTCAATAGTTCAATAGCCTTTGGACCGTTTCCGTAGGGAATGACTCCAGCTTCCATAAACATGGCAATAGTATTCCCAGCCTCAATCGTGTCAAGTCCAAGATCGTTGCAGAGTCTATTTAGTTCGGCAACATCATGCAACACTCCGATGTCAAGGTTAGCACCAAGAGACCATGCTGACTCATACTCGAGAGGTGATACATGATGCTTACCAGTGTTCTCATATGGAACAACATTGGAACATGCCATGACACATCCTGGATGGCAAGAATGCGCATACTTGCCCTCGGCTTTGTCACCAAACTTATTCTTTGTTTTATCTACAAGATCGTGAACAGCCTCTCCTGATATCTTTGCAGCTTTATCAAAGCGACCTGAGCTGAATCCTCTCGTTGGAAGACCTCCAGCCTCACTCAGAATGTTCTGAAGGATGTTTGTACCGTAGTTCTTGAGACCCCCGTAAGGTTCTCCTTTGTCGTCTTTCAACTTTCCTGTAACCGCATGAGCATTTAGCGACTTTACGAAAACCTTTCTTGCTGCATCAAACTTCTCTTGATCTTTCGCTTCAGGTCTTGTCCCACCAGCCCCATCACTGATTATTGCTACGATTCTCTTAGAACCAAAGACTGCACCTAGTCCACCTCTACCAGCATATCTGCCTGGATCTGAGTTCTCAATGTTATTGCCAAAGACACCAGCACACTTCAACAACCTTTGTCCAGCTATTCCTGCACCAATGACTCCTGGTTTTGTGGGATAGTCCTTCCAAACCTTCCCTATGAGCTCATAGAGACCGATTCCTGCATACTCATTTGTCTTGATTATCTCACATTTGTCTTTACCAACAAGTATGCTATACCAATCCTTCGAATCTGGTGGAGCCCCTTTGATTACTATTCCTCTCACGCCAATACTCCCAAGTCTTGTACCAGTCAATCCGCCTGCATTCGCTTCCTTGATTCCACCGGTTAGTGGTGATTTGGCACCCACACTCAACCTTCCTGAGGAAGGAGCAAGTGTCCCTGCAAGTAAGCCTGGTGATACAACTATCTTGTTGTTCTCTCGAAGAGGGTGGCATGTTGGATCTACCTCTTCTGAAAGAATAGTCGATGTGAATGCGCGTCCGGCAAATGTCTGATGCTCTGGTTTCACGTTCTCCCACTTGTGTGAGAGATCATTCATATTGATACGAAGTACCTTAGTCACTGTAACTCCTCCTTAACTGTTATATTAATGTGCAAAATTGCTTATATGCGATAGGTCATTCTTGTTCATATCGATATGTTAGATGATGCATAACGGTAGTAACAAATGTCCTAGCACGTCTTTCAGAGCTCATGCAGGCTGGTTATGGACTCGAATGAAAAGTTTTAACTATGGTTAATGATTTTATCTAAAATGTCCAAGGAAGTTCTTTTAACACGCCCCAAAATCGGAAAGAAAGAAACCAAGGACGAAAGGTGAACGAAATGTATACAGAAATGGATAGGGGTGTCTATTATGTTGGCGTCGATGATCATCACACAGAACTATTTGAGAACCTGTGGAAGTTGCCATTTGGAGTTTCCTACAATAGCTATCTGATAGTGGACGAGAAGATTACACTCATCGAGACTGTCAAAGGACCTTGGTCTGGAGAATGGTTGGATAACATCCGTGAGATCATTGACCCAGCAAAGATAGACTATATTATACTAAATCACATGGAACCAGACCACACAAGCTCTCTTCCTGATATTGCTAAAATTGCGACCAATGCCACAATGGTCTATACCAGCAAGGCGGCTGACATGCAGAAGTCATTCTATGACATTTCCCTAAAAGAAAAGACGGTTGATGACCTAGAAGAGCTCTCCCTAGGGAAAAAGACACTCAAGTTTGTGCATGCACCTTTTCTCCATTGGCCAGAAACAATGATGACCTACATTGTTGAGGACGAGATTCTCTTCTCATGTGATGCCTTCGGTGCATTCGGAGCACTCAATGGAAAGGTCTTCGATGATGAGATTGACCTGAGAATGGTCGAATCTGAGAGCAGACGATACCTCTCGGGTATTATCACCTCCTACTTCAAGTTTGTACAGAGAGGAATAGCAAAGGTCAAAGAACTTGGAATTGGTATCAAGATGATTGCTCCCAGTCATGGTCCAATTTATCGAGAGAATCCTATGTGGATTATTAACAAGTACGATGAATGGACAAAACCTGAACTTGAGAAATATGCAACCATTGTCTATGGAACAATGTATGGATACACTCACCGATTAGCACTTAAATTAAAGAAGGAACTGGTTCAATTAGGTGTAGAAGTAAAGCTTCACAACATTTCCTACAGTGAGATGAGTAGAGTTCTTGTTGATTCGGTAAGGGCTAGTGTTCTGGTTGTAGGTTCTCCAACTTATGATGCTTTTCCATTTCCAAAGATTTGGGCATTTGTGAATGAAGTGCAAGGGAAACGTTTCCCTGTGAAGACAGTGGCTCTCTTTGGAACCTATGGATGGGGTGGTGGTGGTGTCAAGAAGCTTCAACAAATGTTTGAGGACATGAGGTTTGAAATTCTTGAACCCGTGATCAGAGTGAAGGCAAGACCCTCTGATGAGGAAACTGAACAGATCAAACTTTTGGCGAAGACCATTGCTGAACATGTAAAATAAAAGAAATTGAAGTTAGTCTTGTCTAACCGCACTCTTATTAATAATGTACAAAATAATCCTGTTATCTCGCGTAAGCGAAATAGAGTGGAGGATATACTCCACTGAGAGAGTTGAGAGAAATGAATCTTAAGGGAACTAAAACCGAGAAGAACTTACTTACTTCTTTTGCAGGAGAGTCTCAAGCACGTAATAGATACACAATTGCTGCTAAAACTGCTAAGAAAGAAGGTTATCCTCATATTGCAGCAATCTTTGAAGAAACTGCAGGTCATGAACTCGAACATGCAAAGAGGTTCTTCACAGCGTTAAAGGAAGGTGGAGCCACAGAGGCAATCAAGGTGGAATGGGATTTCCCAACCAGTGGTGGGTATGAGAGTACTGAATCGCTCCTCAGGCATGCTGCTGCTGGTGAGAAATTTGAATTTACCGAAATGTATCCTGGTTATGCTGACATTGCTGAAAAGGAGGGCTTCAAGAGTATCGCACATATGTGGCGAATGATTGCGAAGGCTGAATCTTGGCACCATGAGCGCTACCTCGCCTTAGCTGAGCAAATCAAAAATGGTAGCATCTTCAAGAAGAAACAGAAGGTCAAGTGGAGATGTGATAACTGCGGATATATTCATGAAGGTGAAAGTCCACCTGACAAATGCCCTGCATGTCAACATGATAAAGGTTACTTCATGCTTCACTTTTCTGAGTACTAGAAAAATTAAAGGGACCCATGGCATCGAGTCATTGGGTCATCTCCCTTCTTTTTCTTTTTGTGCGATAGACTCAAATCCAAAATGTAGTCAGATTGCCGCGTGACTACAATGAAAAGTCTGTATGGACGCGATTTGATTACAACACAAGAATGGAGTGTTGAAGAGCTTGAGAAGACTTTGAATCTCTCATTTGAGTTCAAGGCTAATCGATATGATCATCCACTGAACAACTGTCTTGATAGAAGGACTTTCTTCATGTTCTTCTATAACCCAAGTGTTAGGACACGACAGTCTTTTGAAGCCGCTGCAACTGAGCTTGGTGGTCATGCGCAATTCTTAGAACCAAAGACGATGAGACTCAAGACTGGTAAGTCAGCTGGTGAAACTGTTGAAGATGCAGCTCAAGTAATGAGTAGATATGCGGTTGGACTTGGAATTAGAATTCTGGAAACTGGCATAGAGTACTATGGCCAGGGCGATGAGCTCCTGAGACAATATGCGGATAATGCAAGCATCCCAATTGTTTCAATGGCTCATGATAAGTTCCATCCCTGTCAGGGACTTGCAGATGTCATGGGTTATCAGCAACATGTTGGTAAGAATCTCAAGGGAAAGAAGATTTTGCAAGTCTGGGGTAAAGGCGCACTTGTGCGGTCATGGTGTAGTGTTCAAGAGAGTATTTTGATTAATACACGTCTTGGTATGGATGTGACACTAGCCCATCCTCCTGGTTATGACTTAGATCCTGAGGTCATCAAGTGGTGTGAGGATAATGCTGAAGCTGCAGATAGCACATTTGAGATTGTCCACGATCTTGAAGAAGGTTACAAGAATGCAAACATTGTCTATTCAAGAAACTGGATGACAGATGGTTTCTATGATGATATGATGAAACGTGGCGTTGACGAGGCGAAGAAGAAAGAGATTGAGATTGCAGCAAAATTTGACGACTGGATTACAACAAAAGAATGGATGTCGCACACAAATAATGCCTTCTTTACCCATTGTGGTCCAGTAGATCGCAATGCAGAGGTCACAGATGAGGTCTGCGACAGTTCTAAATCAATTGTTTATGACGTAGCTGAGAACAGACTGCACGTTCAGAAAGCTATTATGGCATTGACCATGGGTAAACAGTAAGATATGTCAAGCCCCCTACTAAAAACTGGGGGCTTCCTTACTCAAGGATGAGTAAAACTAATTTTATTCTGAAGCTTGCACTCTCAGAATGCATTCTGTTGAGCTTGTTGCTTATTTCTAAGAGGCGGAAGAATATTATTTGAGTGTTGCAAGTCATGAATATAACTCGTCAGAGCTGGGAGGACAGAATAAGGAAGAAGGATGCGGGACTGAATAGATGGTTGCTACATTAGCACCTGAATTTCAAATTATATGGTACCCATCGACGCTCGGACTTGAAATAGGAAAACTCCGTGGGTGCCCATTGGCGCCCACACATTATTCTTTCTCGATATCTCCCCATCGGTGACATCGAATAAAATAATCTGGCTTAACCTCTCTGTACTCTGGTACTTCCGTTTTACAGATATCAACTACATACTGGCATCGTGGATGAAATGCACATCCACTTGGGATGTCAGTGAGGTCTGGAGGGTCTCCAGGGATGCCTCTTAATCTTGGCTTCTTTCCAGCCCGCATCTGCATCATCGCAATCGTTGGAAAGCTTGACATCAGCCCCTGTGTGTATGGGTGTTTAGGCTCGTGAAATATGTCTATTGCATTTGCATATTCAACTATCTTCCCAGCATACATGACCGCAACTCTATCTGCCATCTCAGCAACCACACCAGCATCATGACTAATGAGTAGTAATGAAACATCGAAATCATCGCGAATCATTTTTAGGACATTCATAATCTGTCGTTGGACAGTCACATCAAGAGCTGAGGTTGGCTCATCTGCAATAACCAAATAGGGTCCTGCAATTAGAGCCATAGCAATGAGGATTCTCTGGGACTCTCCACCACTAAAACTTCCAGGGTCCAACACAAAACGCAAATTGGCATCAGCAAGCTGTACAAGACCCAGATACTCTAGGACCTTCCTCTTTAGTTCAATGAGTCTAAAGTTTTCATCATGCACTTCAATAGGTTCAGCAGTTTGGTGTCCAATGCTATGCTGAGGGTTCAACGCATGACCAAGTCCTTGGGGAATCAATGAAAGTTCGCGTCCCCGAATCGCAATGAGTTCTTCCTGCGCGAGAGTTGTCAAATCCTTTCCCCTGAAAATTATCTTGCCTCTAACACCCGGGAGGTCTGTAGAACCAGGTAACCCCTTCGAGAATGCTCTTCGTAATTCAGGGTCGTTTGAAGAGCCTGCGCTGAAACGCGCTACTTTGTCGAAAAGACCCATTATTGCAATTGCCATGCTACTTTTTCCAGAACCGCTCTCCCCAAGAAGTCCGACGCATTCCCCCTCTCTCACCTCAAGAGATACATCATCAACTGCTCGAACCAGTCCCTTCTTTGAAGGATAGTACGCTCTGAGGTTCTTAAGAACGAGTAATGGGTCTCCTTTAGCCATAGACGCACCATCTCGTGTTTATTCTAATTCGTTAATAAAGCGTATCAAAGAAGCACAGATGCTTGAATGAAAATCGAAATCGTACCAATAAGCTCTGATTCCACAATTTCGACTACCAAGCCCCTTCTGATGTTGTAAATGCTTTCAACATGAAGTACATCATTAGGGAGATGAGAATAATGATTGTCACGAACCCTGCAATAAATGATTGACTTGCAACAGTATTCCAGTAAAAGCTATCGCCGAACAAATCATTCCAGGCTAAACCACCAGTCAAATTTCCAACAGCAATTAGTACAAATGGAGTACTTACAAAAACCATAATGACCATCGATAGATATCCTGCACGTTTTAGCATTACTAATTTTGATGAAGTTATTGGCTCTATCTCAGGTACTGACTCTTCAACATCCTCCTCTTCCTTCTCTTCTCTCTTCAATCCTCTCGTGATAAGTCTGTCATGAATACGATCATACTTCGCTCTCCAATATCTTTTGAATCCAGCCACACTAATATCGGATTCTCGCGACAATAGTTTATTCACCATAAAATAGGTAATTATGGTTCCAAGGGTTGCCCAGAAGATTGGATAAGGGTCTAAATAGAACGAGAAAATGTTATACACAACTGCACCAACACGTACAGATACGAGCAAAGACAACCAACCGACTTGGTTTCCAAAAATGCTTCTTCGTGTATGAACATAGTAAGAACCTGCAATCATCGCAAAGAATACAAATGAAACTATATCAACGATAATCCATACAAACCACCAATCACTAGTCAGGGCTAGTTTCACGATGGGATTGTACTCGAACTCTGGACCATGAGCCTGGAACAAGAGGAATGTGAACAATGCATCAACAAGCCCTATAGGCGACAGGGCAAAAACCAATCCTCGGACCCATCTCTCTTTCCACCATAAAGAAAACATCTCGGTCACGCTCATGGTTACTAGTGATGTTCGGGTCCTTTCAGATTTCAATCAGTCACCAACCTTCCTTAGAAGACAAATGATTCTCTTTAAAGTCTGTGATATGAGTAAGATAACCTTACGTCAAAAACGAGAAAAGAAAAAGAAAAGAGAAAGAAGAGAGACATGCTCTCTTCTTCCAATCCACTTGAACTACTCACTCTTGTACATGTGGAAGAAGTAGTATCCGTTCATTGGGTGACAATTATATTGAGCGTTGAATACACTCGCTCCAGTCACAGTGAGTGTCGCATATTGGTAACACCAGATGAATGCCGCGTGGTCGATGATGAGATCCTGAATCTCTCCATAAATTTCGATTCTTTCTGCCTCATCTGTGCTTCGTGCCGCATCCACGATTAACCCATCAACATATTCCTCATCCCAATCCGCTGATTCACCTATCCTTGCCCACCAGCCATAGGCACCAGTGCTCTTGACATAGACCATGTAGTTGTCAGGGTCTGCATAGTCTGGAATCCAACCGATCATCCAGCAGCCCATCTCCTGACGACGTGCATGGCCAAGATAGGTAGACCACTCAAAGCCTTGGACATCGATAGTAAGACCACCAGTTGGTTGTGTCGTACCAGGCAGAGCAAGCATAGCTGTAAGACCATCTTTGAGGAGCAGCTGTGTCTTTCGACGAACCTCATTTCCAGTGTTGTAGTAGAAGATCAACCTGTTTGTGTTGTTCGTCAAGATATCATCGAGTCCATCGGTAGCCATTGCTGCTTCCCAATAGGTCTTTGCCATCTCAAGGTCATATTCATATTGATATGCAGTTTCGTTGTACCCAAACATACCACTCGGTATTGGTCCTTTATTTCGAACACCAATATTATTGTTAATATCCTCGATTACAGTATCGTAGTCCAACAAGTAGCTGAGGCATTTCCTGAAGTTCTTCAGTGCGTATGGATTCTCAACTACATCTCCAATTGTCGTTTCATTCAACGTGGGAGTCATAGTGAAGTGAATCGACGCAATGGTGAATAGCGGATACTGGGCCCAGACCTTGTAGGTTGTAGGATCAAGGCTCTGTGTCGTTCCATCGTTCAGAGCAAATGCAGGTGGGGATGCATTATTGTAGACCAATGGTGCTGCTGTTGGATTGACAGTGACTATGTCTGCTGTTCCCGCCTTTAGGTTGAGGATTCTGCTATTCTCATCTTCATTGATCTTGATGATCACTTCCTCAACTGCACCAGAATATGGGAATAGAGCCTTGGAAGCAGAAGTTCTCCAATAGTTGGGATTTAGTGTTAGGACAACTCGCTCATCTAAGGTCCATTCATCGAGCATGTACGGTCCAGTACCACAGGTTTCCTCGTCGAGGATCGGGTTATGGGATCCGACCGTTATGCCACCGTTAGCCTCAACAAATGTTGGGCTTATCATGGCACCAACCTGGTATGTTATTGCTTGTAAGAATGGTGCAAATACGTATGCTAATTTGATCGCTACTGTGTAGTCATCTACAACAGTGACTGCACCGGTACCAGCGTCATTGGCAGCACACCACGCGTCCCAGAGTTCCTCGTGAAATGTTTGATTGTATTCGTCAGCGAAGACAGCATCCTCTATAGCTTGGCCGCCAAGAATGGGTTCTGCTACCATCCAAACGGGACCACTGGGGTCAAAGGTACCAAGCATTCGCTCAAAGTTGTATTGGACACATGATGCATTGAACGGTGTACCATCATGGAATGTGACTCCCTGTCGTAATGTAAAGGTGTAAGTCAGCCCATTACTGGATATTGTCAATCCAGTCGCCAGAAGAGGTGTGTTCACATCAGTTTCTATTTTTCCCCATTCGAACGCATACAATGTTTCGTATATATTAAAGTGTACCATGGACCCAAACGACTCATAGTTGTTATGAGGGTCCATATAATCGGGGTTACCATAAGTTTCATAGACAAGTGTTTGCCCTGTTGGAGGTGGTGGAGGCATTAATAAGAATACTCCTGCACCAGCAACAATAATGATGATAACCACGATCGCGATAGTTTGATTTCTATTCATTGCTTTCGCCTTCTCGTATTCATCGCGCTATGGAATTAGTTTTATTCGCGGTCCGCGAACTGCGAATAGTCACCATAAAAAACGGGAGTCTAATATAGCTTGCGGAAGATGGAACGAGAGGTTAAAACCAAAGCCTTAAGTAGACAATTAAAACAACAGGCCTTCGATTTCATTATCCTGAAAACACAGAGGCTTTCAAATGAAGCTACGGGATTTCATATTAAGAAGAATATTACTTGCCATTCCAGTTATATTTGGAGTTTTAACAATTACTTGGTTTCTTGCATATGTAATTGGAGATCCTGTATCCATATACATCAATGAAAATACTCCTGTAGGTGCAATCCCTGCTATTAGGGCTGCACATGGATTTGATGAACCTTTACATATTCAGTATTTTCTATACATCTCAAGCTTATTGCAGGGCGACTGGGGAATCAGCCCTTCAAGCAGCTTCCGACCTGTTCTTGAAGTACTTTCAGTCAAGTTCCCTGCTACGATTGAGCTGTCAATCGTCGCTATGATTATTGCCATTATACTTGGCATACCATTGGGTATTATTTCTGCTACTAGGAAAGATCAAAAGATTGACCACTTCACACGAGTATTCTCGTTAGCTGGGGTTTCTATGCCTATTTTTTGGTTTGCTCTTATGTTAAAATATGTATTCTTCTATCAATTCACAATTGCGGGACCTCCCTTATCCCTTATTGCTCTACCTGGTGGCGAACGATATAATTTTACTACATTTGGAAGCTTTGATTACATTACAGGCTTTTTATTAATTGATTCTCTTCTTGTTGGAAACATCAGACTCTTTGTAGATGCTGTTCTTCATCTAGTGATGCCAGGCTTTTGCCTTGGCTATCTAACTCTTGCTATAATAACAAGAATGATGAGATCCAGCATGTTGGAAGTCTTGAAGGAGGACTATATCACCCTAGCGAGATCCAAGGGATTGACGGAACGTATTGTGATCTACCGACATGCCCTGAGGAATGCACTTATACCCACTGTGACGGTCATCGGTCTAGCTTTTGGAAGTCTAATAACAGGAGCAGTACTAACAGAAACCATATTCAATTGGCCTGGACTCGGAAGATGGGCTGTAAGAGCAATCTTTTGGTCAGACATCGCAGCAATTACGGGCTTCACATTACTTGTAGCACTAGTCTTTGTGTCAGCAAATCTTATTGTAGATTTAATATATGGGGTGTTAGATCCTCGGATACGATTTGGGTAGGAGACGAGTGATATGCAAGAAGTAATAACCTATGATAATGGTGAAGTAATCACAAGCAAAACAAGGTTTAATGTAGTCGCTTACCTTCAAATCATTGTTTCTTTGTTCGCAATCGCCAGTGGAGTATATATTACTCTTGGCAATGTGTTACTTTGGATTCAATCGATCTTTGATGTAACATGGATAGTTCTACCTGCAGGAATTGCATTTTATTTTATTCAAGGACTCGCCTCATTGGTGATAGGCTATTTGGCATTTCGCATTGGAATCGCAGTACGCAATTTGGAGATGTGGGCTTTTTCAGCACTTCTATATAGCAACATCCTACTAGAGGTTTTACTACTCACTTCAACATTAGGTATGGCAACCAGTTTCCTTGTACTTGAAGGAATTCGTTGGTCCAATATTCTTCTAATCGCATTTTCCCCATGCTTGATTCTTATACCACTTCTTCCGATTTTTACTCTTTTTCAACCTGATGTTGAATTGTACTGGTACCCCAACTTCAGAGAAGACATGACACCACGAATGAAGGAATTGAGATTTAGCTTAACTCTTATACGAAAGAGTCCTCTGGTTGTGGTTGGTATTGTTATCATTGTTACCTTTGTGGCACTCGCGCTTCTTGCTCCATTCATCACAACCTATGGACCTGAGCAGAGAATCTGGGCGGATTCAAATCTTCCTCCTGGTTCTCCAAGCAACCAAGCAGGAATGCCTGATCATTTATGGGGCACAGATGACTCAGGGGGAGACATATACAGCAGAATATTGTGGTCCGCACAGGTTGATTTGAGAATTTCAATAACCATCGTACTGGTTGCATTGGTATTTGGTACTATAATTGGTGCAGTTGCAGGCTACTATGGTGGCAAGATCGATGAATTAGTCATGCGCGTGACTGATGTGTTCTTCGCTTTTCCAGGTCTTATCTTAGCAATGGCTATTGTAATGGCTTTGGGTGAGAGAAGTATGGATAACATCTCAATCGCATTAATGGTGACTTGGTGGCCGCAGTACGCACGTCTTGTACGCGGTCAAGTCCTTACAGAGCGAGAGAAGTTGTATGTTGAGGCTGCGAGGTCTTTGGGGGCAAGTGACATCCGTATTCTCACAGTTCACATCATTCCAAACACTATTCAACCCCTTATCGTGCAAGCTACCATGGATACTGGGTCTGTTCTACTTGTTGCTGCAGGTCTTGCATTCATCGGTTTTGGACCCCCAGCCGGCGTTGCAGAATGGGGACTAATGATTGCAATAGGTCAGATTTACTTCATGATAGCTCCATGGGCTGTGTTCTTCCCTGGATTTGCTATCCTATTCACGGCCCTCGCCTTTAATCTCGTGGGTGATGGAATCCGTGATATCATGGATCCGAAACTCAGGAGGAGATAATCCAGTGTCAGATACACAAGACATAGTTCTAGAAATACACGGATTAAAAACTAACTTCTATACCTACGAAGGTGTTGTAAAAGCTCTTGATGGAGTCGAACTATTCCTTCGCAGGGGTGATACAATGGGTCTAGTTGGTGAAACGGGTTGCGGGAAGTCAGTCACAGCTCGATCGATTTTGCGCCTTGTTGAGCCGCCTGGAAAGATTGACGAGGGTCAGATTCTATTTCATAAATTCAACCAAGAAACAAGGGAAATAGAAACAGTAGATATTCTGGAGATGAGTGACCAGGAAGTCTTGGCAACACGTGGAGCAAGTATCGCTATCGTCTTCCAAGACCCAGCTACATATCCCAACCCTGTGTTTAGAGTTGGTGACCAGATAGCTGAAGTCATTATGCTTCATCAAGATCTCCGTACAGATGTGTTAGACCTAAAGATAGAGCTGTTGGAAGATTCACTAAAAGAGAATGTCGCCCCTGAGAAACGCAGTGCGATTGAAGAGAAGATCTCTTACTACAAATCACTATACGATGATCCTCCGGAACCAGATGAGAAGGATGCAAAAGCTGCAGCTCTAAGACGAGCCATCAGTATGCTCTCCATGGTAAAGATGCCAGCTGCTGCTTCTGTTGCTAGTCAATATCCTCATGAACTTTCAGGAGGGATGCGGCAGAGAGCACTCATCGCCATGGCTCTAGCTTGCAATCCTGAGATACTGATTTGTGATGAAGCAACAACAGCTCTTGATGTCACTGTGCAAGCTCAGGTGTTGAATCTACTTAACCAGCTTAAGAAGAAAATTGGCACGTCCATCATGATAATCACTCATGATATGGGCGTTGTAGCAGAAACATGCAATTGGGTTAATGTTATGTATGCAGGTACGACTGCTGAGTCTTGTGCAACTGCTGAGCTCTTTAAGAATCCACTTCACCCTTATACTGCAGGACTTTTGACAGCAGTACCTAAGCTTCATGAAAATAGGGATCGCTTGCCACAAATCAGGGGAAGTGTGCCTAATCTTATCTACCCTCCAACAGGGTGCAGATTCCATCCGAGATGTGATTACGCTACGGAAACTTGTAAACAAGAAAAACCATTGTTGGAGGAAAAGCAGCCTGGTCACTGGGTAGCTTGCCACAATCCTTTGGGATAGGTGATAACTAATGTCTGAACGAATACTGGTCAAAGTACGGGGTCTCAAGAAGCATTTCCCTCTAACGGGAGGTGTCTTTAGGAAAGTCATTGGAAAAGTGCATGCTGTTGATGGCGTCGATCTAGACATTCACCAAGGCGAAACTGTGGGTGTCGTGGGCGAAAGCGGCTGTGGCAAGACTACATTAGGACGCACTATTCTTCGATTACTTGAACCTACTGCAGGTACAATAGAGTTTGATGGAGAGGACATCACAGAGATTAAAGGTGGAGATTTGCGTGATGTTCGTAGGCAGATGCAGATTGTCTTTCAAGATCCAATGGCATCGCTTAATCCCCGCATCACAATAAAGAATTCTGTGGGCGAGCCACTAGTTGTTAATGGTATTGCAAGAGGACCAAAGATGCGCAGTATGGTTCTTGAACTTCTACAGAAGGTTGGCCTTTCTGAGGACCATCTCAATAGATTCCCCCACGAGTTTAGTGGTGGCCAACGACAAAGAATCTGCATTGCTCGAGCTCTTGCATTGAACCCAAAGTTCGTAGTCATGGATGAACCAACTTCCAGTACAGACGTATCTGTTCAGGCCCAAACACTAAATCTAATGAAGGACCTTCAGAAGGATTTGGACCTTACCTATATGTTCATCTCCCATGACCTCAGCATTGTAAAGCATATGAGTGATCGAGTGGCTGTTATGTATCTCGGGCAAATTGTCGAGTTAACGCCACGGGACATTTTCAGAGAAGCACTTCATCCGTATACATTTGCATTAGTTTCAGCAGTACCAATTCCAGACCCAAGATTTACAGGAAAGGCTCAAATTCTTGCCGGAGAAGTACCAAGTCCAATTAGCCCGCCCATTGGTTGCCGGTTCCACCCAAGATGCATCTTTGCTCAGGATATTTGCTCTCAAGAAATTCCTAAGCTCAGAGATACTGGTGATGGTCATCTGGTTGCCTGTCATTTTGCAGGAGAGCTTGACTTTGGAACTAGTTCGCAAAAGGATTATGCTGCAGCAGTTGGTGTCGATTGACCTTATCATACTAGTCTGATCCTGCAATTCAAAGGAGAAAAAAAGGATGAGTGATTATTACGAAGAACCATCGCATGAAAATGAGGAAATGGATGAACCTGAATGGGATGAATATCGAGCTTATGTGGACGTAACACAAGAGCAAGTCAAATTAGACCGAAAAGACTACGTGGCCCTATTCATAGCCTCGTTACAAACAATCTTTCTTCCCTTCATAATTATGATGATAGTATTTTTTGCAATAGGAATAATTCTCTTTATAATCGCGTAGGGGTGTTTGGAGTTTGCCAATACATATCCGGAGTGTTCTGGAGCCTCTAAGTGTAGCGAGTATAATAGCAATCATTGATTTGTTCATTGCCATGTTACTCACAATAGTGGATCCCACAGTATCTCTTTTTTTGACTGCATCTGCTTACCTCTTCCTCGAGTTTGGTGTAATGCTTATCCTTGGAGCCTGTTTCATGTCTCGGCAGCCTCTGGATGTGGATAAAAGATTTGACAAGGAAGGTTTACCAGTTCGTTCTTGGATTTGGGCTATACGTGGGAAGAAAGTCCTTGTTGCATCTGTCTTTGTCTTGATGTTTGCTTTTTTCATTAGCAGTCTTGGGATGTTATTCTAAAGCCCAGGTATTAGACTTGCAGAGTTGGTTCAACCATTTCTACATTGCTTTTTCGAACCTTTCGTATTCCAAAAATGAGTGCAAGTATTAATGCTGGCCACGCTGCTATCAAATAGAGAACTGCTATAGGTGCTGAAAATTCTGCTAAGAATATTGTAGGATACCATATCATGTATACAGTGATTATTGATACAATCCACCCTACAACAGTAGGTGCAAGTTCTCCCCACGGAGAGAATACAACCATACTACTCCCGACTATAATTGAAATAGAAATCCATTTCTTAATTGAACCCAGTGCAATTGATGCATAGGTATAGTCCTGCGTAGATAAATCCTCAATTTTGTGACAATAAAGCGTTGAAAGGAGATCTTCAGAAATCTTGACTTCTCCGGATCCAAGAGAAGCGAATGCTCCAATAATGAATATGACCAGAAGAATACCTGCAATCTGTATCGAATAGACAACCACAGCTCCAAAGATTAGAACGCCAATGCCCAAGATTAGGCTGAACCAGATAGTAGTGATGAATGTATCATGGAACATAAGATCCTGAAATCGGTTTCCTAACCTGCTGTGTTTCTTTCTGATGATATTATTCAATGTCCATGTATGGGAAATGCAATCTGTGTATAAGGTATTCCCAGAAAGATCAATATCATTACATTGATATGTATCACAGAGATTGCTTACAAAATTGGAGTATATTCGAAATCTGTAGATTCTCCAAATGGTGAAGGCTAACACAGCTATGCCCGTTACGAAGAAGGCAATTGAAAGTTCCATGACTTTTTTCCTCTAAACTAAAGACTGATTCATAGTGTACATCAATTCCCAAAAAGAGCTTTGTATTGACCAGATTTTCATGCAGATTCATGTATCTTATTTGAGTAAATTCGAAAGGGCATTCAACCAAACATGATAGAATAATATCTCGTGCCTTGGAGTATCTGAGTCCCAGCGTTTTCCAAGCAGTAAAAGTACATCGCCATGCAGAGGATGTGCTTTCTTGTTTCCCACTCCGAGCTGGACTTGTAGTCCATCAGATGAAACCGAGAGTCCATGTTCATAGAACACCCTCGGATGCTCAGAGAAGGTGTAATCGATTGACTTCAATGGGCTCGGGTATAGATGCGGTCTTAAATTACCAAATTCCATTCTAACCTCTATATTTTGAACATCATATTTTGGAACCATTTTCTTTGACCCTGGGAAAGTTGGTGTAATGATGGGTCTAGGTCCAGATTCTTGGTCTACAACCCGTCCTTCGAGGATACCGCCAAATTCTCCTCCTACTCCCTTTAGTGCAAAATATTTGTGAAGTTCTAATTCTAGATTCAGATTACTATCATGGTCTCTTTTTACACCATGAGGATTCTTTGGATTAATAGCAGACTCTTTCCAATAGAATCGAGGAATAGTGACAATTGGAAGCATTGTATTAATTGATTCTGGCTTCTTTTCCATCAATTTCCAGAGTGAATCATTAAAGACAAATAGAGACATGGAAAGTGGTTGGAACTGACTGGTGAGATTAGTTACATAATCAGAAATTGGTTCATTTCCTGATAGATTTTCAATCATATGAAGCAATTGTTGTTTTGTAAGAGCAATTGCAGTGTTATCTCCCAACATTTCATGTTGTTCTTTTGAAAGGTCAAAAATCTGACGATGGATCTGTTCAAATTGCTCTAGATCCTCTTTATAGAATAGATATCTGGTTGACACAACTTCCATCTTATCCCCCTTCTTGTTAATGGTTTTGTTATGGTATCAATTATTTTCACATATCAATATAATAATCTAAAAGCAGATGATTTCTATACTGGCCCCTTTTCGATTCGGATAACGAATTCATCGAACTAACTGATACAAAACCCGGATGAGGGAATATGATTGTTAAATGCTTAACTGTTATTTAGTGGATTGTCATGCAGGAATTAAGGATTGATGAATATTGACTTCAAAAGTGTATTTCACAGACAGACAGACTCGAACCGATTATAATATGCTAGATAAATTGGAACACATTTTCAAAGAACTTGGTCTAGACAAAGAAATCAAGCCTGGGGAGAAGGTCATGGTAAAGACCCACTTTGGTCAATGGGGTAACACTAACTATTTACGTCCTGCATACGCTAGAAAAATTGTTGATCTAATTCGTGCTGCTGGTGGTGACCCTTTTGTTTCTGAAACAACCGGTTTAGGATATGGAGTTGGAGGTGCATATTCAGGTAGATCCACAATGACTGAGTACTTGGCGATGGCTACGCTCCATGGTTATACTGAGGCTTCTATAGGGGCTCCGTTGATAATAGCAGATGGATACTGGGGAACGGATGTCATTGATATTACGGTCGATGGTGAATTCATTGATAGTGCAGATGTAGCCACAGGACTGTTCGATTGTGACAAGGTTATTGTCCTGACTCATGCAAAAGGACATGGTCTTGGTGGTATTGGAGGTACAATCAAGAATCTAGGAATTGGATTAGTGGGCAAGAAGGGGAAAGCGGCAATGCACTTTATGGGTGACATAAAGATAAATCCTGAGAAGTGTTTAGGCTTGGAATGTTCGAAGTGTCTTAAGGTCTGTCCTACGAGATGTATCAAAATGGAGGAAAAGGCTGTTGTTGACCTATCGAATTGCATAGCATGTCACCACTGCGTTGATGTCTGTTCCCGAGTAGGCGCGAAAGCAGCAAAACAGACTTGGCGACCCAATCATACGCAAGGGCCAATCTTTGTAGAAAATGCAGTAGGGGTTGTCAATTCAATTGGAGCAGACAAATTCTACTACATCAATTTAGCAATTGATATCTCTGACAAATGTGATTGTTGGAATCTAGGAGCTCCTCTTCTGGTTCATGATATTGGAATATTTGGCTCAAGAGACCCTCTTGCAATTGATCAAGCAACACTTCAGGCAATCAAAGATGCACCACCAAATCCTGATTCTCCTGTCAGAGGTATCGAGTGTGGTGCATGCAAGTTTGCAATGGCACATGCTTGCAAGGACCCTGAAAGCGGACATATTCTTGATCTTGCTGAAATCCAATTATCCCATGCTGAGAAGATGGGTTTGGGAGCTAGAAACTATGAACTAGTAATATTGACAAAAGAACCTCCAAAGAAACTGGATACAAACTAGGAGCGATTTAAATGGAGCTAAGCTGGTTTAGAGAGAAGCTGATTCAAGCACATGAGAACCAAAGAAAACATCTTCATTATGTATTGACAGACCTAAGTAATGATGAACTGACTAAAATTGTTACAAATGAAGAATATTCGAAGTCAATTGCTGGACTCGTTATGCATATTGGTACTGCAGAAACATACTGGTTTCATAAAGCAAACAACTCCATTGGACTACCTGTAATTGCAGACTCATTTGAAGAAGTTATGACTCGCATTAAGGAGAATACTGAGAAAATTAACAAGATTGTAAAGGAGTGTCCTGAAGAACAACTTCATATCATTCCTCCAAGGGAAGGTGGTCCTTCAATTGCTTGGGCTGTTTTGAGAACATCCCAACATGGAATCTACCATGCTGGACAAATAGCAAAGATTCGACGGATGATTGGTGCATCAGATCTTCTTCCAGACTCTGAAGACCTTTGGGGAAAAGCAATTGACTCAACCTTGGAGATCATAAGAGCCTTATTCGATGAGAGATGAAACTATTCTTCATCCGACCATCACTCAAAGGTCTTCTTGACTGAGTTAATCTATGCACCTATGGTCAGTTAATGCGTTCGTTTCAATAATTTTCAGAACTCCATCATAGCTTAACTAAAATGTGTCTTTCTCATAAACGCAAACATTGCTACAAACGGGGACCTGATAGATGCCTATTTTTCCACCTGGCGATCTCTTTCGAGACCTCAGTTTGGTCTTGGATAGTGCAGCTGCTTTCTATTCGATTCTGATTGGAGCTGTTCTTCTTCGACAGTGGTACGACCGTCAATACCGTCGGATTGTTGACATACGATTAGCTTGGTCCACTTTCTTCATTGGAATGGTCGTAAATCGAGGAGCATTCATTTTTGCAGATTTCTATCTGACTACGGAACCCTTCAACACAATTTTTGTCAAATTTGGATATATTGGTCTTATTCTTGCTCTATCCGCCTTCTTTTTCGCTTTAGAAGCCATTCTCCCTAATAATACTCGACAAATATTCTTCATAGCTGGATTGTTACACATCTTACTTACTATTGTCTTTCCACGAGCATTGTTGGAGATGGTTGCAGCCTCAATCGCTATAGTGACTTTTGTGGGAGTCATGCTATTCTTGAACTACACAATGCGAAATACTATCGGTGAACTAAAGAGTAGCATTCAAAAGATAGTTGCAGCATTTCTAGCGGGTTTCCTTGGATTCATCTTAGCAAGCGACCCTGTTTATTACAATTTAGGTCTGTGGCCATATCTTGTTGGAGAAACACTTCTGGTAATTGGTATTACAGGATTTGGCATTGGGATTATTTACACTCCGACTCTTGATGAGCTAGATTGGAAGCAGCAACTCGTGGAGCTTTTCATAATCCAGGAGGGGGGGCTCTTGGTCTATCATCACGAATTTGTTGAGAATGCTGAAATAGACCAGGTATTGACAGCCGCGGGAATTTCTGGCGTGCAGTCTTTATTCCAGGAAATAACAAGAAGCGAAACTGGACTCAATATTGTGACGGTTGGAGAGTTCGCTATTCTCTTTTCACATAGTCTTACTTTCACAACTGTGCTTATTTCACGAGAACCCTATAACGTGCTTCTTGCGAAATTGAAGGAACTAACTTCGAGCTTTGAGAATATGTTTGGAATGATAATACAGAATTTTGAGGGGAGCTTGAAGGAGTTTAGTTCAGCTCAAGATCTAGTTAATTCAATATTTCAATAATAGATACCTCTTTCTAGCTAACTATCTGAGGTTAATTAAAATAGGAAATTCTATTCGCACATGGGGCGGCTTTCACATGTGTCTTAATTGCGAAGAAACCATACATAATATTGCTTGAAAAAGTGCAAGAGTTCACTAATTGGTTCGAGTATGAATTTGGAACAGTGTTGCAGAAATTTGAGGGTAGTCTGCGAGATTTCCAAACTGCTGAAGAATTAATCCAAATAATCTTCTAGGAATCTTAAAACCTATGATGCTCCTTTACCATCTGGAACCTTCTTCTGCAACCCGCCAACCGTAGCATCCTACGACGAAACCGACTACTGTAAGAAATAATCCAATCAACGCAAAGGCGCCTGTTATTGGAGTGACTCCATATGGCGCAAACATGAGCGGAGGTATGAGAAAAGCCAATCCTAGTCCACAAGTGCATGTAGCAAGACAAGTTGAACCTCCTATTTTGAATATTGCACCTATGTTCTCATCCTTCACCTCTGGTTTAGGTTGTGATGGTCTAGGACTGTCCGATGGGGGTTCATCAAAAGATGCTGACATAGTAATCCTCCCTCAGTAATAATTGCCTTATTTATGCTTATACCACTTTTTCTCGCTATATCCAGCTTGTATTACTTTTTCTATTTTGCTAACTCTTGATAAAGTATAGATTTAATTCTACCACTCAGGAAGTTCCTCATATCGATGACAAAGTATCCAATAGTCCTTGTCAATCTCACGATATTCTGGCATTTTTTCTCTGCATATATCCTGCACATAATCGCAACGCTCACTAAACGGGCAGCCTCTTGGTGGATTTGATAGATCAGGTGGCTTCCCAGGAATTCCCCTAATCCTGAGCCCCTTTTCCTTTATCTTACGGATAAGTTCCATAGAAGGATTACTCATAATGAATGCACGTGTAAAGGGATGACCTGGAGAATTGAGAACCCTTTCTGTGTCACCAAACTCAACAATATGCCCTGCTGTCATTACTCCGACTCTGTCGCAGGTCTTTGCTATGGTTCCTTGATTATTACTAATTAGTAACATTGAAAGATCAAGTTCATCCCGCACAATCTGGATGGCATCAAGTATTCGGTTTTGGAGCCCCATATCTACAGCGGTAGTTGGCTCATCAGCAATCATCAAGTCTGGATGAGAAACGAGCGCTATTGCGATAAGCACGCGCTGGTCTTCACCCACGCTGAATTGTGATGGTTTCATATCTTTACGAATATCGACATCTCCAAGTTCGACAAGGTCAAGAGTCTGCAAGACTCTTTTCATTACTTGCCACTCTTCTAATTCATCATCTTCATCATGCGCCCATAGAACTTCTGCTGTTTGTTCCTCAATGTTTGAATATGGATTCAAAGACTTGGTCGTACCCTGTGGAACATATGTGATCTCATTCCCCAAAATTCTCTTGTACTCCTTATCATCTAGTGCTTCGTCTTTGAGTGCCCACAATCTTTTATTCTCTTCATTTGCCGCTGTTGATGCATAATATCTGGAAAGATTATCGAACATCCCTAGAATTGCGAGTGCTACACTTGTCTTTCCTGCTCCCGACTCTCCAAAAAGTCCAACCGACTCGCCCTTTCGAACCTCGAAGCTCACATTGTTTACTGCTTTGACTAGTCCCTTTTTTGAGGTATAATATGCTCTGAGATTCTCGACTTTGAGAGTGATTTCATCACTAGTAGCAACCATGACTTACCCATTGAATCAGGCTTGAAATATTCTATGGCTAGAGCATTATACTATCAGTTTTTGGTTTATTTTTGTAGAGAAATCGGTTCTCCGCTTCGTACCAAATCATACCACCGGTAAATGATACTGCAAGATTAAGGAGATAGAATGGGACATAAAACCAAAGAGAAGGCCAGCCAAGTTCAGCTGCGAAGTCAGGAATATAGTGCTCGATAGCTGCTGTTTGAGATATATTCCAATAGACAATAGACATCCAAAATATCTGAAATAGGAGGATGTGATATGATGACTTTCCAACTCTTTCTATGATCTTTTGAAATATTCCAGATGCTGTTTGTGGTAGCGAAACCATTGCAAGAAGAAAGAAGAACCCTGCATAACCATAGAAGAATAGAGTATAATCTCCCCTGATGAATTCCTGAATTATACTCATTTTTTGTCCTATGACACCTGGGAGAGAACTCACTATTCCCGTAGAGTAATCAAACATGAAGAACAAACTGAATGCAAAATAAGGATAAACAATTAAATTCCGCCTATCTGACATATCAAATCCTTTTGAGAACCATAGTCCAAGTCCTGCAGCTGGTAGATAGAATATGATATTGACTCGTATCGCAGTTATGATGAATGCATTAAAGGGAATCATGGCTACCGGATATAGAAACCACAGAATTGCTTGCATAGCAAGTTCACAGAGAAAGCATAATGCAATGGCCAAAACAGGTTGCTTCAAGAATAACCAGTAAATGATAGGGAACACAAGAATGGAACCAAAAAGAAGAGGAATAAACCAATTTCCTGGTCCCCAGAAGGGCAAGAACCCTAACATTAGGTACTCACTTGTACTGAGGTAACCAAGAGTGATACCAAGAAGTATTGATGCTATATAGAGGATTATGAATGGAAGAATGTATCTCTTTATTTTGCGCTTGAAATATTCCATAGAATAGAGGTCTAGTAGATTTTTAGCATTTCTATATTTGAACGACATTCCCATATTGAAACCCATGACAATTAGGAAAAATGGTATTGAAAGTCGCTCCCAAAAGACACTTCCCATTGCACCTTTGATTTCCCAAGTCAAGCTATGATCCATTACGACAAAAGCAATTGCAATTGCCTTCAATACATCTAGCTGAAAATAATAGGGTCTTTTCGTTGATGGCTCAGTCGAAGTAACTTCACACTCTATGTTTTCTCCCTCAATCATAGTGAATATAGCAAATATAGTCCTTTAAAAATACCATCCGACTTAAGCATTCAAGGTAGAATATCAACGCTCCTAAGTATTGTGGGAACTTGTATCTTTGGAAAATGCGAAAACAATTTCACTTACAGTTTAGACAATGAAACTTGATATGAATGGCTTCCGAGTTACTCTCTATGTCAGATGGTTGCACTGCTGGAGCGAAAATAATTGGAAACCGGTACTACCTTCTGAAAAATCGTGACTTAATCTGGGGTGGATTTAGAGATTCAATAGTCTTTGAAAAGGAAGTCTTCTTTGTAACAGGTGTAGATGTTAGTGATGGTGAGTCTTGTGGGGCTTCTTTTGGCTTCAACAAATTCGGTCTTGCTGGGTGCAACACTACAGTTTTAGTTACTCAAGACAAAGCATATGATATTTTACTTGAAAGGATTCTCCGAGAAACTAAAACGATTGATGATGCATT
The DNA here is from genome assembly GCA_001563335.1 of Candidatus Thorarchaeota archaeon SMTZ1-45. Taxonomy (GTDB): domain Archaea; phylum Asgardarchaeota; class Thorarchaeia; order Thorarchaeales; family Thorarchaeaceae; genus SMTZ1-45. The sequence continues at coordinate 53,818 of LRSL01000044.1, forward strand.
TCAGCTCGTGCAAAATGAACTTGAAAGAGGAAACAGATACCAATGGTGTAACTTTGTGCTTGCATCTCCTCTTGGTGTTGGTGCAATCGAAATCGGAGATGGAGTTGCAGTCATTGAAAAGGATCCAAGCATAATCACCAGAACAAACCATCATCTCATTTTACCTACCGCTGAAATTCTTCGAAATGCATCACTAGCTGAACGAGAGGCTGGGGGTCCCTTAGTTACTAGTCAAAGTAGACGACAAGAAGCTGCTAAACTGTTAGCTGAAGCAACCTCATTTATGGACATGACGCAACTACTAAGCACTCATAGAGAAGGACGTGGGTTCAATTCTATCTGCAGACACCGTGCACCAAACCCTCGCTTAGAGCCATATCTTGGAGAAACTGTTTATAGCTATATTACAGAGGTTTCTGGAATCGATTCTGGTTCCCTTGAATTTAGGATCAAGGTGACTGCAGGAAATCCATGTACAAGCACTTACGATGAGTTCCTGGTAGATTTTAATTCGCCTGAGAGCAAGTATAATCTTCTAACGCATTTTCCATGATTTCATTTAAATTCTAATTTCCGGAGTTACTATTCTTCTATGAAAAAATCCAAAGTCAGTGCTTCGGGGTAAATAATCCCGAAACATGATAGTTGAACCAATCACACTTCATGCCTGTAGCTCAATCGAGTGATATTTCAGAACGTGATGTAACATCTCACGTAACTGAGGTGATTGAATGAACCATGAGAAATTCAGAGAAGTGCTACTTGGATATTCTGTAACAACTACAACTCCATTTAGTTCTGACCTATCGCTGATTGATACTGATGCAATATTCCACAATATCAACTTTCTAATGAAGAACAGAGTTCCTCTTATTATCCCAAATGGTAATACTGGCGAATTCTATTCACTGTCAGAAGATGAATGGAAGACAGTGCTTCAAACAACGGTAGAGGCTTCTCAAGGAAGATCAACAATAATGTCTGGAATTGGTCATTCAATCAAGACAGCTATTTCTCAAATTGACATGGTCCGAGCCCTCGATATTGCTGCAGTAATGATAATGTACCCTCAACATGTTTTCAGCTCTGAAGAGGGTCTCTTAGGCTATTATCGAACATTGCTTGAAGCAGCAAGAGAACTCAATGTTGTTCTCTATAAGAAAGGACCTCTCCTATCAGATGACATGTTGGAGAAACTCATTGTCTATGAAAATCTGATTGGAGTCAAGTATGCTTTTGGTCGTATCATAGACTTTTCCCGGACTGTCTATCGACTTGGGAATAAGATTGTATGGTCCTGCGGAACAGCAGAACGTTTTGCTCCGTTTTTCTGGTTGGCTGGGGCTAGAGCTTTTACAAGCGGACTTTGCAACTTTGCACCTCACATTTCAAAGAGAATGTTTGATGCATTGAAACTTGGTAACTACCAAGAAGCAATGGAGGTACATAGATTGATAACTCCATTTGAGGACCTTCGTGAAGGAAGAGGAACTGCAAACAATGTTCCGATTGTTAAGGCTGCTATGGACCATGTTGGGTTGAAAGGAGGTTCATGTAGACCTCCAATTCATCAATTATCAGAGCAGGAGAAGAAAGAAACCATTGCTGAAATTTCAAAATGGTAGAACCTATTTTTCTAATGGGATGTTTTTGCCATCTATGAATACTTGTTCAACCTTGCTATAGAAATCAAATGGGTCTCCCGACCATATGACAATATCAGCATCTTTCCCTTGTTCCAAGGATCCAACTCTATCATTGATGTTTAGAATCTCGGCTGGATTAATCGTGACACATTTTAGAGCATCTTCCTTGCTCATTCCTTCTTTTATCACATTCATTGGAAGTAGTGGGAAGTAGTTCATTGGTGTCAGAGAATCGGTTTGAAGAGCGACCTTTACACCTGCTTCATTCAGCTCAACCGCAGTTTTGAACCCCCTCTCCTTAGTTTCTGGTTTGCTAGTCCAAAACATTGTTGGACCTACAACTGCTGGGAACTTTGATTTTGCAATTGTTTTCTTGATTTTGTGACCTTCTGTACAGTGAATTAGAACGACTCTTATGTCGAACTCTTTTGCTATTCTAATGACAGTTGCAATATCATCTGCTCTGTGAGCATGTGCATGAATTGGTATCACCCTATTGAGAACCTTGAGGACTGTTTCCAGGCCAATATTTCTTGGAGGTGGATTAATCGGAGGTGCTTCTCCCCTGCTCTTTGCCTCCTCTGCTTTTTCTAGATACACCTTAGCCTGCATTTTGTAACTGAGTGCATCTGCGAATGTCTTTCTAAGCAATGCTGCAACTCCCATGCGTGTGGAAGGTGTTCGTTTTTCAACTCCGTGTATTCTTTTTGGATTTTCACCAAAAGCAACCTTGAGTCCAGAGGGTGAAAGAAGAATCATGTCATCAACAACAGACGCACCAGTAGGTTTGATAACAAAAGACTCACCCGAAATCACATTTGCTGATCCTGGTCCAGTATTCAAACAGGTTACGCCACCTGTTAGCGCTTCTTTCAAAGATGGCTCATCAGGATTGAATGAATCAATACCTCTCATTTCAGGAGTTATCGGATTCGTTATTTCATTCCCGTCCATTCCTGCCCATCCTATTGATCCATCAAAGAGTCCTTGATGTGTATGAGCATCGATGAATCCCGGAACAACATACTTTCCTTCAGCATCAATGATTTTAGCATTTTTTGGAATCTCGATATCCTTTCCAATTTCTCTGATTTTTCCATTAAACAGTACTGCCCCGTTCTTAATGAAACCATTAACAGGACAAAGAATTGTAGCATTGATGATTGCTTTCATTATGCATCAACTGAGTACGTCACACA
>LRSL01000045.1 GCA_001563335.1 Candidatus Thorarchaeota archaeon SMTZ1-45
TTGATTAACAACACCTTGTATGAGTGCTACCGTGGTGTGCTTGCGGATTCTGCATTCAGTAGTACTTTCGTTAATAATGATGTTTACAATAACGTACTAGGCATTGTTCTTGAGTCATCATCACACAACTGTAGTCTTACTAATAACACAGTCATTGGAAACAACAATGCAGGTATATGGCTTTGCGAATCTGATGAATGTAATCTAACGGACAACACGATATGTGGGAACCTGAAAATAGGTGTAGATTTCGGTGTATCATGTGACTGCATATTCACATTTAATCAAGTCCAAGGCAATCTCAAAACTGGGATATACATCGATGCCAACAGCAATCGCAACACATTTTATGGCAACTCATTTGGTTGGAACCTTGGCGGCAATGCTCAAGACCATGGATCTGATAACATCTGGGATGATGGCATTAGTATGGGAAATGCGTGGGGGGACTACAATGGCACGGGATCAGTTTCGATTCCGGGTTCCGCGGGTTCCATCGACCACTTCCCCTTCAAAGCTGACACTGATCTCCCGACATGTAATGAACCAGACAACTTTTGGTTCGATGTGGGAACAACGGACAACATAGTCATTTGGACACCCTATGACGATCATCCCAAATCGTATCTTGTGTTAAGAAATGGAACGTATTTTAACTCAGGCGCTTGGAATGGTAGTAGTATAACAGTATCCGTGGATGACCTTAGTTATGGAACACATAACTTGACACTTGTTGTTTATGATACATGTTATAACTCAGTCAGTGATACCGTGTTGGTGACTGTAACAGATACATGTGCTCCACTCTGCAACGATCCATCTGACATGCAAATTAGCGAGGGATCCATTGGTTTCACAATCACTTGGACACCATGGGATGCCACCCCCTCCTCATATAGTGTTCTTAGAAATGGAACAGAGATTGACTCGGGTGTCTGGGATGGCTCAGAAATCGTGGTTTCTTTAGATGGACTTAGTCTTGGAGTATACAACTATACTCTATCTCTCTCCGATTTAAATGGTAACTCAGTGAGAAATACTGTGATAATAACAGTGTTTGATGCAACACCACCAACCATAGACAGTCCAATAGACATAATCTATGAGGTTGGTGTCACCGGGAATGTCATAGTCTGGCATCCTTTTGACCTTCACCCGGCGTCATATAGCATTCTTAGAAATGGTTCCATAGTGCGGTCCGGTGGATGGGACGGTTCTGCGATAACAATTGCTGTGGATGGGCTGGTTACGGGGTCCTATAATTTCACGGTGATGGTCATAGATGCACAAGGAAACTGGGTGGTTGACATGGTGTTCGTTATTGTGATTGCAACACCCCTCACTCCAATGACCGTGGTAATCGCAGTTGGTGGTGTGGGTCTAATTGCATTTCTTGTTCTTGTTTCAGTAATAAAAATGAAGAGGAAACCCAAGGTTGTTCTTCCCGCTATTGGATTGGAAAGAGCAGTGGAAACCAAGGTTCGGACACTCAGAGGTTGCGAAATCGTGGGTGGCAAGTTTGAATACAAGGTCAAAGTCCAAAACAACTCTTATTGGGTCATAACCAATGTAAGTGTTGTGATAGCTGCCTATCCGGATGACTGTTTGCAGCTGGTAGGTTCGACAATGAAGAGAATTCCTAGGATTGAACCTGATGGCTTTAGGTCACCTCAGTTCACATTCAAGCCCACAAAGGACTGTGTCGAAGGGCAAATTCTCGCAACGGTCACGTATGTCGACCATGAGAATCGGACTAATATGATTGAAGTTGAGCCTTACGTGATTCGGTCCGTCTGTGACCTGCTCAAGCCTCTTGAATCCACCTTGGAGGAGTTTGACCTCATTCTGAGAGACATGACAGCTACGAAGGAGCAAAGGACTGTGGACTGGAACTCTGAAGTCTTATTCAAGAAGGTGAAGGTCCTCTTACCTGCTAAGAACTTTGAGATCATCGACATGAACGAACATACAACTGACAATATCTTCACAGGGACAATCAACGGGCTTGCTATGGGGAAATACACAAGCAAGAGGGTAGCAGTCAAAATTACAATCTCTGGTATTGTTGACGAGAACAAGGCAAATGTCCAGATTGAGGGACTCGGAGATGATGAGGCAATGTTGCCAACAACCATCCATGAGATTGCTGAGGGGATTCAGTCATGGGTCTGCCTGAACTGTGCAGCCCCATTAGACCTAATTGAGGTTGATCAGCTGCAAAGCAGAGAATTAGTTCGGTGTAGATATTGTAACCACACTATGAGCATCGATCTATATAGGAAACGCAGTACGTAACGAAGTACTGAGCTTTCATAAGAATGAGTTTTTCAATTTATTCCCTAACTACAAAGAGAATGACAAGCATACTTATTCATCAAGTGACGCATTTGTTTGAGTCTAGCAGCATCCAAAGCTCAACCTCCATCACTCCAATCAACTCTCGCGATTTCTTATCAAATTCAAAAACGATGTCTTCAAATCGCCTTATCTGACCAATCCAATGCCTCTATGAATAAACTAACTCCTTATTTGTTAATTTTACATACGTTACTGGGACTCGAAGGAGTTCCGATAATAGAGAAGGTGATATTCTAAATGAAAGTAACAAAGAGAGACGGAAAGACCGAGGTGTTCATGCCCGAGAAGGTTGTTGTCAGCGCTGTGAAGGCTGGTGCTCCATACGAAACTGCGCGTGACATAGCCAGCTCGCTCTCCAAGAGGTCTGAAAGTACAATGAAGAGCACAGACATTCGCAAGTATGTACTCTCAGAGCTCCGCACAAGAAAGGCCGCCAAAGCTGCTGATGCATGGGAAACCTACGATCGAACGCACAAGAAAGCATAAGGTATTGAACAGACTAGACATGGCTTAGCCTTTACTCCAGAAACCATTATGCAACAATATTACTTTAGTTTCTGAAACTTCAATAACGAAATGTAGACTTTTTCCTCCTCAGCACGATGAAGGTCGAAGAAACATATGATCCTGACCACGAAAAGCCTCCTGTAATGGCTTTGACACATCTAATACCTTAATAATTATCTTATGAATTGATTACATCTGGAGGTGGGCTTACGCCAACTTTCAAGTGCAAAGATATTGGAATGAAGTGTGATTTCACAGCACAAGGTAAAACAGAAGACGAATTGATGAAGAAGATCTCTGCTCATGCTGCTTCAGCTCATGGGATGAAAACGGTCCCTCCTGAAACCATGAAGAAGATTAAGAAAGCCATCAAGAAGTAGTTATGTTTCAAAAGCCACTTCCCGAGCAATGGAAGTGGCTCCTAATCTCGCTTCTTCTAGTATGTTCCAATGTTTCCAATTTGGTATTGCTATTTCACTCTTGGTGGAATGTTCTTCGGGTCATATACATCCGAGAGTCGTTTCTCGCCCTTGTAGATGTACTTACAATCTGGAAAAATTGCACATCCATAGAATGAACCTTTTCCCCCTCGACCTTTTCGTTTTACTAGAGGGTGTCCCCATGGGCATCTGTGTTCAGTGGTTCTCTCTTGTAGGTCGTCTATTTTATCTTGAAGATTTTTCGCCCAGTTTTTTGTTCGCAAGGTCTTGCTTTCTTTCATCACTGCCTTACTGTTCTTATACATCAGGACAGTCCTGATTGCATCTTCTCCTTTTTCACGAGACTCTCCACTAATCGGGTTTATAGTTGAATAAACCCATATTGCGAGGTCATTCTGTAGTGGGATTCTATAGACTATTTCACCTTCAACAGAGCGAATCGATGTTTTTGCCTTATATTGCTCCATGAACTCTTCAAAAGCTTCACGTGTGATAATTGCAAATTTCCTACTCATACAAATCTCCACAGAATATGATACTCAGATGCTTAAAAGAAGTCATGCTCAGCACTAGATTGTATCAATGACAACGAAGAGATAGTCTTGACTTGGTGGTCTGAAACAATGGTGTCTGAACATTGCCACTGACATATTTCCCTTTCGGATGAACCACAAAATAATCTGTTCCAAAATTAGCTCTATTTGACATTAGACTGCTCTATTTGTGATAAATCAGATTTATAACTCGGAACAAATGACCAACTGGCTGCTCTCCTAAAGGAGTAAAAGAATAGTGAAAGAGTTCATAGTGAAGCATCAACTAGCTTTGTTCTTTGCCCTCACACTAACTATTGGATGGTTCTGGTGGGCACAAATGGTCCTAAATCTCTGGCCTCAGGAATACATCATAGTTCCGTCTTCACTTGGAGGTTTCTCTCCAATCCTCACACTCGTAATTCTCCAGAAATTATCCGCAAAAGAAGTTGATTTAGATAGCATTGTAGAAACTATTCGAGTTGGAAAATCTCATGCGCTATGGCTTGTAATAAGCGCTTTTCTCCTTCCGATAGTCTTTCTCCTCGGAAACATTCTGACCTATGTGCTAGGATTTGAAAATCAATTAATTCTCCTCAACCAAGGTCCAGACGAGCTGGGATGGGCTTTACTAGCGATTGTTCCTATCACCTTCTTTCCAGGTCTCATCACGAGTCCGCTATTTGAGGAGCCAGGTTGGCGTGGATTTGCTCTTCCAAAGCTACAATCAATGTTTGGACGCGAGATTGGAAGTCTTCTAGTTGGCTCATTCTGGTGGTTATGGCATCAGATGTCAAACATCTCATTTGGCCTATACCCCTCGGTCCTTGGCTACCTCTCAATGCTGGGGCAGTCCTTTGCAATAGACTCGATGTTCAATCTCTCTCGAAGAAACTTACTCGTTGCAATGTTCGCACATCAATCTCTGTTCATCACATTTACATACCTGTATCGAAGTACAAACGATCTCTCTATAATGGTCGTTGTTACACTGATCTGGATTTTTGTTGCCTTGCTTCGATATCGCGAGAGAAAACTTGGCCTGCCCCAAAGTCTTGTTTCTCATGAATTGAAGCAAGAATAAACAGAATAATCTCCACATTCACGATTTTTTCAGGGGTGTTGTTGAAATTGGCTCTAAATGAAACAGAGAGCACTATATTGACAATGTAAAAGGATAAAACCAGTTTTTGTTAAATTTTCTGCTAAGTTGGCGATTGCTAATTATGAATGTAAATAAAACGAATGAACCAAGCACAACCTCCCCACTGATTGAGATGTTCTCTCATCTGGGGCGTCCCTGTACAGTCCCTCTCATTTTTGCTCTTGGTGAGCGTTCATACAATACTGATATACGCGAACTTCGAAACAGCATTGATTTGAACAATGGTAAGAGATTGAGTGAAGCCACAATCTCGAAATGCCTGTCAGATCTCACACAGATAGGTCTCGTTGAAGGGACTGTCCAAACACACCACCCCCTCAGAGCAGAATACAGTCTGACTTCAAAGGGTCAACAGCTATACAAACACCTACTCCAGATTCGCTTTTTGACTGAGCGAGTTTCCACGGAATATGATTTCATTGACAGCATATCTGCTTGTTAAATATACAAGATGGGACCAGGGCTCTTTATGAGCCCTGCTTCATCCTTTAAGCCTGAATAGTTTTATCGAGGTCTTGTTCTGCTCAAGGCAATGAATCACGAAAAGACAATTGATTATGATAAAGTATCGAGGGTCTATGATAATGTAAGAATAGGAGACCCTGAGATGATTCACCAGATTCTACGAGATACTAATCTTAATCAAGACTCTCTAGTTCTTGACCTTGGATGTGGTACAGGAAACAATACGATTCTCTTTGCAGAAGCAACACAAGCCATAGTTGTGGGAATCGATATCTCGTACGGAATGCTGGAAAAGGCAAATGAGAAGACGAAAATGATACCCTTTGTACAGGCCCCAGCAGATGGTCTACCTTTCCCTGAAAAAATCTTTCATTTTGTCTTCATGACTGAAGTAATCCATCATCTGCCTACTCCATTGTCAGCAATTGAAGACATCTTCAGAGTTCTCAAACCTGGGGGTTCATTATGTATAGTGACCCAGTCTCACAAACAAATTGACGATCGAATGACATCACGGTTCTTTCCAGCTTCAGCTAGTGTTGACAAAGAACGTTATCCGGATATTGACATGATTGAAGAATTCCTTAACAATGCAGGATTCAATGGAGTGAATCCAAAGACCTACCAGTTCAGACCAACAAAACTTGGTGAGGATTATCTTCAGACAGTGGAGACCCGAGGTTACTCTATGCTTCACAAAATTACTCAGGAGGATTACGAACGTGGTCTTCGTGACTTGAAGATGGCATTTTCCCGAGGTGAGAAACTGACCTACTCTGCTGGTTATACTTTTGTGTGGGCTACCAAAATATGATTGCTATTTCACAATGATTTCAACTGCACACTTATTCTCCAATGTTCCCCTGAAGATTTTGTTGACTGTCAGTGTAGTTGTTCCGATTCCAACAGCCTTGAAGAACCACTTCCCCTTCTCTGCATCTCCTCCTGTCCATCCAGGGTATTTCATCTTCTCTGGATAGAGATATTCTGTTTCAGTACGGAGATGTTTGAGTATGGACTCATCACTAATTTCAAACTCCATATTCTCTCCAACGGAACCATGACGATAGAACTCGAAGGATACAATCTCATTCAATCCGATTTTCACTGCATTTTCATCAGCCCGACACTCGATCCTTTTGACCTCTTCTTCATCAGGTTTCATAATATCACCTACTCACCAAGCTGCTGTGCAATTGA
>LRSL01000046.1 GCA_001563335.1 Candidatus Thorarchaeota archaeon SMTZ1-45
AAAACGTCCGCACATGTTTCTGCACCAAGTTTCTTTTACTATAAGAGTTGAGGAATGGTCGTTTTTCTAAACTATAGTGAATCACTTATTGCTGACATTAATATGCTTATGCGGCATAATCAGTATATTGCGAGGGAGATTGAAAACACTACTCACTGACAATCAGCTCTAAACTGCATATTAATCCTAGATGTCGTTCTTCGCAGATTAGGAGTGGTATCCATTGTCATTAATGAGTAAAATATCCAAATGTGCGGCATCTCTGATTCTAGTCTTACTAGTGCTGAGTATGATGCCAAATGTGCTACTCGATTGCACCAGCTTAAATGTAGTAAAAAACTCGAAAAATTCAGAGAAGATCATCGCAAATGAACCTCATGGTCCTATAGTTATTAATGGAGATGCAAATTTCACTTCTACTGCATTAGCTGAGGGCTGGACTGGGACTGGTTCTGTTCAGGAACCATATATCATCGAGAATTATGATTTCGTGCTTGGTTTTACTCCAATCTCTAGTGTCAATATTAGTCATACTCAATCGCATTTTATCATCCGTAACTGCAATTTCCAAGGTCCCTTGGCAACCCCTTCATATGGGATATTTCTTGATAATGTGACAAACGCTCAAATCATTGACAATGTCGTAACGGGCTATTCACACGCTGTAACCATCCCAATTACTTCTTCAAACATATTCGCGTCAGGGAATAATTGCAGTTTCAATTCATATGGGATATATCTTCATGACTCAGAAGATAGCACAGTCATTAACAATATTTGCAATGGCAATTTCTTCTATGGCATATTCCTTCATACATGTGAGTCCAGTTCAGTAATTAATAACATATGTAATGAAGATCCGATGGCAGGTATCTATATCTACAATTGCAGTTTTAACACTGTGTCTGGTAACACATGCAATGACAGCGATTTTGGCATATACCTTCAAGAACGTGGTTCACATGTTGTAACTAGCAATCTATGCGCTAACAACTCCAATTGCGGATTTTTCTTCGATAATTGCGACTTGAATACTATTGCTAACAACACATCCATAGACAATACAATGTATGGTATTACCTTACAAAATATGGCCGACTTCAACAATGTTCAGTGGAATGCTTTAATCAATAATCCTGGAGATGATGCATCTGATTTCTCAAGTGGGAATGTCTTCACCTACAACTATTACTCCGATTATAGTGGAGTAGATGCCAATCAAGACTACATTGGGGACACATCGCACACATTCCTCTTCAATTCTGATTCTTATCCATTAATGTACGTTCCATTTGCTCCAGAATGGGTTACTATCCCTAAGGATCAGATTATCGAGTTTGGAAATAACTTTGAGTACAATTTTCAATTTCTTACTTTGGAGCCTAGTGCTCCGTATGAACTCCACGTGAATGACTCTGCAAATTTTGTAGTCATTAATGATGAAATGATTCAGAGTAGAATAACACTTCCCGTTGGTGATTATCCACTTGATGTGAATACCACCAATGCTTATGGCTATTATACCAAAGAGATCTTTACGCTGGCTGTTCGAGATACAACTCCCCCAATTATCACTCATCCCGATGACATTACAATCACTGTAGGTGATGAAGGTCCACAGCTGGAATGGACACTATCAGACCTTAGCCCGCTTATTTATAGCCTTCTTAGAAATGGAACCGAAATTTCCTCGAGTACCGTACCCACGACAGCTGTGTATTTCTCAACTACCATTGAAACCTATACATCTGGTGTTTATAATTATACAATGGTCGGTGTCGATATTTGGGGGAATGTAGCTACTGATATGGTTCTTGTTGCAATACAGCCAATACCATTCATAGATGCAATGCTACCATGGCTATTAGTAGGTGTCATTGGTACTGTGGTCGCTATTGTTATAGTCATTACAATCAGAAAACGGAGGAAATAGTGGTCAAAATATATGCGGGTTCATAATTATACATTGAGGGCATTTATCATGACAGAGTGGCTAGAATATACAATTGATTGGGGGTACTGGATAAACCCCGATACCTTTCGAACTCCACGAATCAAAAAATCCGTGAGAGTGGGAGCTGTTGTCTTTCTAAAGGGCCGTGAAACCTTGGCTGATGGCCGTCAGATAATTGTCACCACCTATGGTGTCGCAGGCAAGTCTGGAATAAAAGAGTTGAGCAAGAAGGAGGTTAGCTCAGTCCTAGCTTCTCAAATACTCGATTTCATGAGGACCAATAAGATGTATCCTCCAAAGACTAAGATGAAAAAGTCATATGCCAATGGGAATGTCAACCTAGACTACTCTCCCACTGACTATGACTCATTTACAATAAATTTGACACCTAAAATGGTGGGTGGTGATGTGGAAGATTTTCTTTATGACCTAAATCCATTCAAAGAGGAGGTATCAGAAGATCATGACGCTTGGAGGGTTGAGTTGACTAAATCAAGTAGGTCTACATGCAGGACTTGCTCCAAAGCGATTCAGATAGGTGAGATACGATTGGGTGAACCAACAATCTTCGACGGATATGTCAGTTATAGGTGGCATCATCTCAAGTGTGCAGCTCATCTTATTAGAGATACAAAACTCGATACGCTCGAGGGATACGAAGAACTCTCTCGAGAAGAGAAAGAACAACTGCAGAATGAAATATAGTGCAACCTATGTGCATTGATTTTCCATTCGTCATGTTATAAGATTAGGAACTCGATTGCATACCTCTCTTGTCATGGATATAGATACTCAGTTGCGTGCCTCCTCTGTTCCTGAGAACATGTGCCGAAACCTCAACATCGAAACCAATGGTGCCATCTCGGGTCTCTATGTCCGTGACCATGAGAATTGCTTTCTCAATTGGTATTTTTAGACTCGTCATCTCTTCACCTCGTCTCCTCAAACAAACATAATCATGTAATAGTATTACATATTACATTAATAAGTATTATGTATGTGGTTTTTAGTGCGTATATTCGCAGAAAGCAGAACTAAGGAGAAGACAGAACGCTAGTTAGAAATCTCCAAATAGGTCATATATTGGAGATAATGATGACCTTTCTTGGTTATATCAAGATTGAATCACATCAGAACTACTAAATACATCATCAACAATGTTTAGGATGGCTAGCCATGACCAAACTAATGATTACTGACACTGTTCTACGAGACGCACACCAATCCCTTCTCGCAACAAGAATGCGTACAGAGGATATGATTCCAATTTGTGAGAAACTTGACAAGGTTGGATACTGGTCCCTTGAGATGTTCGGTGGGGCTACCTTTGATTCCATGATGCGATTCCTTGATGAAGATCCATGGGAGAGACTTGAGGCTCTTCGAGAGGCAATGCCAAATACTCGTCTCCAGATGCTCCTCAGAGCTCAGAATGTAGTAGGCTACCGTCACTATGCAGATGATGTCCTCGAAGCCTTTGTTATCGAAGCAGTAAAGGCTGGACTTGATGTCTTTAGAATCTTTGATGCACTCAACGACGTTCGTAATATGGAAGCTGCAATCAAATTCGTCAATCGTGAGGGTGGTCATGTTCAAGCAAGTTTCTGCTATACCTTGAGTCCCTTTCACACAAACGAGAAGTTCGTTGAAATGGCTAAGATACTATATTCATTGGATGCTGATTCAATATGCATCAAAGACATGGCGGGGCTCATTTCTCCAGAAGCTGCATTTGATCTAGTAACCAAACTCAAGGATGAACTTGACATTCCTATCCAGCTCCACTCACACTATACAAGCGGGATGGCAGCCATGGCCTACCTTAAAGCTGCTGAAGCTGGAGTTGATGTAGTAGATTGTGCAATTTCTGCTCTCTCAATGGCAACATCGCAACCCGCCACTGAGTCTATTGTTGAAGCCTTAAAGGGTAACAAACGTGACACTGGACTTGACATCAAGCTTCTATCTGAGATTGCATCTTACTTTAGAAGAATCCGAAGGAAGTATGGTCAGTTTGAAGGAAGTCTGCAGGGTGTTGATCCACAGGTCCTTGTCTTTCAGATTCCTGGTGGCATGTTGTCAAATCTGGACAATCAGCTCCGAGAGCAAGGAGCACTCGACCGATATGATGAGGTTCTCAAAGAAGTACCCAGGGTAAGAGCTGAGTTGGGTTATCCTCCCCTAGTGACACCCTCGAGCCAGATTGTCGGAACACAGGCTACACTTAACGTGATCACAGGAGAGAGATACAGCATGATTCCCACAGAAGTAAAACAATACATTCGTGGGTATTATGGTAGACCTCCTGCTGAGATTGATCCAGAGGTGAAGAAGAAAGCTATAGGCGATGAGGAACCATTAGACTGTAGACCTGCAGATATGTTAGAGCCAGAATTACCTGCTGCTCGAGAAGCACTGAAGGATATCCCACATGTTCCAAGAGATCTTGTTTCATATGCTCTCTATCCGCAATATGCTCTTGACTTCCTCAAACGTAAAGCTCAGCGAATGAGTCGAGGCATTATGACCACTGAACTTCAGGTTGCGATTGCTGCTGCTGTTCTTCATATGAATGGAACTGGACCAGAAGCTCTAGCTTCTAGTGTCGGTCGAGCTCAGACATGGGGTGATGTTGGAAGAACTGATCTTGTCGAGAGCAGAACTATCCAACATAGTCCAGGACAATGGGATCGGTCAAAATCTGCTTGGTCATCTGCAGGTCGCAAGGATATTATGCGTGGAAGAAGTAGGGTGTGATGGAATGAGTCCAGAGTACAAGGTAACACTGGATGAGAAACCCTTCGAAGTCGATGTGAAGATGCTGGATGAAGGTGGACTACTTGTCATCACTGTTGGCGACCAAAGCTTTACTATGAAACCCACTATGACAGAGGATGGTAATTGGATTGTCAACGATACAGCAATCGATTACTCGGTCAAGATTCTCAAGAAGACTGGAAAAGCCATTACTCTGGAGATAAATGACGAAGAACGTGTTGTTGAGTGGGAGAGAGTACGGAAACAAGATGCCGCGAAAAGTACAGCCAGTGCATCAAAGGGAGGACTGAGGGTTTCCGGTGGGGTTTATCCTCCAATGCCTGGGAAAATCACTGAAGTCCGTGTAAAGCAAGGCGATTCTGTTAAGAAAGGCCAGACAGTCTGTATTCTTGAAGCAATGAAAATGTTTAACGAATTGAAAACAAGTGCCTCTGGGACAGTGAAAGAGGTAAATGTTGAAATTGGGACAATGGTGACTCCTGACGATTTACTTGTACTCATCGAGTGAGGTAGGAATGCAATGGAACCAGTGAATGTCATTGGTGCTGGAATGACTTCGTTTGGTATTCTTGATGATTCGCTGATACAACTCGCTGAACAAGCCTCATTCAACGCAATGAGTGATTCACAGACTTTGGACCTATCTTTTGATCACCTTGTCATTGGCTCTCAAAATCCTGATGAGTTTGTCAATATAGGTCATTTATCAACACTCCTTGCTGACCGACTAGGAATGGTTCCCGCTGGAGCAACTCGCGTTGAAACTGGTCCATCATCTGGCTCTAGTGCATTCGAAGCAGCCTTCACGATGATTGCTTCTGGGCATTCCGACCTTGTTCTAGTGATTGGGGTAGAGAAGATGTCAGAGGTTGACCGTGGGATAGCTTCCAAAATTCTTGCCAAGATGATGTCCATTGAGAACGAAACTCGCTATGGAGCCACACCCTCTGCATTAGCTGCCATGGTTGCACGACGTTACATGCATGATTATAGACTTACACGCGATGAGTTATCATTGGTTCCTGTTAAAGCCCATAAGAATGGAGCTAAGAATCCCCTTGCCCACTTTCAAAAAGAAGTCACTTTAGAGAATGTCAATAATGCAAGGGTTGTTGCAGATCCACTTACCCTGTTCGATTGTTGTCCAACAAGCGATGGAGCTGCATCAGTCGTATTAGCCTCTGACAGAATGGTGAGCGACCTCGGACTATCGGACCAAGCTGTTCGAGTTCTAGGTGTTGGACATGGAACAGACTATCATGCAGTTCAACACAGACTATCTCTTACTTCATTCGGAGCGACAATCGCTGCTGCTGAGAGAGCGTTTTCCATGGCTAAGGTTGAAGCCAAAGACATTGATGTATGTGAATTACATGACGCATTCTCCATTCTTGAGTTAATAAACATGGAAGACATTGGGATTACAGAACGTGGACATGCTATCGATTTGGTGAAAGACGGATCCACTGAGGTCGATGGACAGATTCCAGTCAATACAACTGGTGGTCTCAAAGCTAGAGGACATCCTACAGGAGGAACTGGCGTAGCACAGATTCATGATATATATTGTCAACTCATGCAGAAGGCGCCGAAAGACTTGCAGGTCAGCTCTCCAGTTTTCGGACTTACCCAGAACATTGGTGGATTTGGCAACAACATGGTGGTAGGACTCTTTTCTGCTCCATAATCTGTCCTTCAATATTTCCTCAAACTATATTCATAAGATTCATCCAAGATTGTCTTATAAATTTCAGAATTTCCTCCTATCCTGTTAAGGTCTGGATATATGATATCAGAACGTAGCATCTCATAAAATCTCTGGGACTGAGTATGGATGCTGTGTGATGAGTCGTGATTTCAAACAAGGAAAAATGAGAGTCAAAAAGGCGTTTCCTTTAGTGTTGCAAAATCAGACCGATAAACCTCTGGAGAATAATTTGATATGCCCGAAGGTCTTGCTGTTTTGAAATGGGATGATGAGCTTGGACCAGTAGTTACTTCAAAAACCCCTCAGAAATTGCAGATTGGCCTTGATCCTACAACATCAATGCGAGTCTATGGCATTGCTACTCTTGGAGAAACTGAGGAGTCTCAGAAACCTGGTTTTAGTTCACTTGCTTTTAATGATTTCAAACTCGCTGTTTATTATGGCGGTCTTAACATGCATTTGAAAGGTCTACCATCAATGGTTTTCCTTGTACTCCAACCTGAGGAGGACTCAGATGTATACAAAGATGCATTACCAGAGATAGCCACTCAAATATTCCTCAATGCAGAAGATGACGAATACAAAGAGCTGGTACCTACGCTTTTCAAACAGATTACCAGATATACCCAAATGACGCCAGAACAAAGACAGGCATCGATTCTCAATGATCCTGTGAGAAGATCCATTGTCCAGACCCTGATGAAGAATGGAACTGTTTTGTCTACTGATCTTGAACAACTCATCTTTGAAGAAGTTGGAAAGAAGATAGATGTTGATATCATTCTGCGACCATTGGTAAAGATGGGATTAATCGCTACTGGGTGGGTAGAAGGCCTCTCTTCGGAGGTCATTTATCTGACTCGAGCACTCTTTGTACTAAGGACCACCTCTCAAGATACAGTTCGAGCTGTCAGAAAGGGAAAGCTTCCAAAGGATGTCGCAGAACAATATCTTCAGACATCAAGACGTTATCATAGAGATTATGTTGCTAGATTAAGGAAAGACCTCTTCGATACTATTTGGAAAGAAGCGGAAGAGCTTGCGAAGTGTATGTTAGACTTCGAAGCATATGACATAATCAGAGTTTTACGAGGTGGCCCACAAGAGAGTGAACATCTCCCTGTACTAGTTGAGCTTACTAAGGCTAAACTTAGGAAACAACTCACCAGTTTGGAGAAGGCAAACATTGTAACGAGGATAAATGATGAAGATGGGCGTGAACATGTGATTCTTAAATGCAACCCTGAGGTTGTGACAGTCTATCCGGAATGGCTTATCCAAAGAACTGCTGACCTGTACAATGATGAAGAGATTGTGAGCAGGCAAGCAATGCATTATTTAGAGGTTCTAAAGAAGTCTCATCCAAGTCAGGTTTCTAAAATGGCTGCGGAGGTGGTCTAAATGGGTGGCAATTACAGACTACTCCTCTTCATCAGTTTGCTGGCTCTATTCTTCTTACCACTGACGAATACAGGACCTGTTTCAACACCAAATGCTGACTCATTTACATGCGAGGATAGTGCAATCGTTTCAGGATATCAAGATGAAGCGTTATGGTGGAACTCTTCCTTCATTTATCGTAGATACTTCAATTTCACAGAACCCAATGTAAGTGACAGATCTAATGTTCCAGTACATCTATTCCTGACATTCGAGAATGGACACTGTTATCGTGACTCAATCCGGATTCTCTTCTACGATACAATTGTATCAATACCTACAGAACAGCCATTTCAGGTCTGGAATGTTACATATTATTCAGGCACAGCATACATCAAATCTGCACGAATTTCAATAATCGTTGATGTTGCTAAGGATACAACGGAGGATGGTTACTATATCTATTATGCAAAACAAGATGTCGGTTCAGTGAGTTATCCTAACTTCTATCCATTCATCTACACAAGTTACACATTCTCGCTGATTAACCTTGCTTCCTATTATGACACTAATAACTACTATGTTGAGATGTATGATGACCCTTTGTATGGTGGAGACGGTACTTGGAAAGATCCCAACACCGTGAATGATGGAGTCGATATACGGTGGAAGAACTCGCAAGTAACTCCCGACAGTTCACCAACAGGGACCCTTAATAGATATGAAAATGTACGATATGAACCAACTTCAAGCTCCTACAGTGACTTCTTTGGATTTTATCGAGTATACTCCAACTATCCAATGGCTGTTTCAATGGGTCAGGGAGATATGGGCTCTAACCCTGCACTCAATGATTGGTTCCCGGGTGTAAATGAGATGGGAAGTGGTCTTGGTACCAAGTTCATCCTCGGTGGAGTTGAGGGTTTTGAGAGTAGAAATGAGGGGAAATATTGGATTCAGGCGCATCAAGATAATACTGCAGTTTATGTGTGGACAGCTGGAGAAACTCTCGACTCAGGGTGGAGTTTCTATAATAACACAATTGTGTCAACCTGGCCTGCAATACTCAAAGCTGGTGAGTATATAGCTAAACGTGACGTTGTCTATACAACTTATGTCATTGCTAACTCCACAAAACCTGTTTCAATCCGTGCTGGTGACTCCGATGCAAGTTATGCTCGTGATATTGGAGGATTCTACCCTTCAACAACAGGCAAACTGGTTGGTGAAGAGTTCTATACCATAGATATGGGCAACTCAAATGATAGGACAAGAGTCACCAATATTGGTACCACGCAGGTGACAGTTGAGTGGTGGAGAAGCACTGGCTCTGGTTGGGTTAAAGGAGCCAATCTCACAGATATTCCAGTGAATGGATCCGCAACAATACCTCGAGGAACTGCAAGTTCATCAGATCCCGAGGATATCCTGCGAATTAAGGGTCCTACAGGGTCAGAGCTTTTTGTTGAAGGAATCTATAATGCCCCTAGTGTATCTGATCATGGTGATTGGAATCCTGCCATGACTGGCGACCGTTTTGGTCTTGATTATCGCATTTGGGGAGGTAGAGAACAGAAGATTTTCATCATCGCTTGGGAGAACGCGAAGGTCGAAATCTCAAGCTATAGCGGGACTACAATACGTGAGATTGCACGTGGAAATACTGATTTCTATATGCCCGTTTCATCTAGTCAGTCTCTTCATGATTTACATTCAAACGCTACAATCAGTGTTGTTGTTGCTGGACGATTCTCAACTTCTGGTCCATATTATTACCCAAGTGGTGACCAAGGCTATGGTTGGATGGTCCCCGCATACTCATCTGAGAATGACCAAGCTGGAATTGATATAGTTTCAAGCGATGAAATCAAACTGTTCAGTCTTGACATAACAGTGACTGACCTTGACAATCAAGTAGTTGAGGGAGTCACCGTGACACTCTATAACACTGATGATACACTCTGGGTTGATGACAACTCACTCAACCGTTCTGGACTAACTGGTGCGGATGGTCGAATACTGTTTGAAGGATTGAGTAATCAGACTTACAGAATCAAGTCATACGTCGATGCTGATGCTTGGCTTGCCAGTACTTATGACCATGTATGGGTAAGTAACTCCACTGACCAAGGTATTGAAGGATCTGTGACTCAAGTTACAATCAGATTGACCATAGCTGACATTGACATCTACTTGACTGACTTAGATGGCAATCCCATGCTGGACACTGCTGATGAAACCACAAGAATGCGTCTTACCAATGGTACTAACCCACTTACAAATCATATAGCTCAAGGTCAAACAAACACAACAGGCTGGATTCACTTTGAAAGGATTCCAGCAGATGAGTATGATGTCTATGGATACTATGCTGGGTCCTTGGGCTGGTCTTATGGATATGCCCAAATGGATGACTTCGCAGTCTGGCATATTAGCTCCTCAGAATTTATTGGAAGATTCAGCCACAGTTGGCAAGTACCACTTATCACCCTCGATATCCATGTTATATCATGGGACAATCTGGATGTTTCAGGTGCTACTATCACCATTGAGAATCCAGTCGACGCCAATCCAATCATACGGAGTAGTGATGCAAATGGTGATTTCAGCTTCTATAGAGTAGCGAATGGAACATGGAATCTCGATGTCTGGAAAGATGATGACTATACTGGCACTCCGTTAGCACGTAACAATAGTGTATCATTGATAAATCAACAGACCAGCACTTCTAACACTGTTGAGTTACCCCTTACCCGGTTGATAATTAGGGTTCAATCTGGTGCAAGTCAAAATGTAGAAGGCGCTCAGGTGAATGTGAACCTTCTTGGTGTCGGACTTGTTGCTCAAGGTACAACCAACAGTACTGGACATGTGACCTTCTTCAACATTCATGCCAACATGACTGGTATTGTTGATTATAATGTCACTGCATTTTCAGGACTTGAGACCGCTTTCAAGATAGTCAAATGTGATAAGAGCTGGAACTATGTGAATCTGATATCCATTCAGCCACCTACGTGGGATCAACAATATTCTGAACTCAGTGCAGCAAACTACT
This sequence comes from Candidatus Thorarchaeota archaeon SMTZ1-45, assembly GCA_001563335.1. Lineage (GTDB taxonomy): Archaea > Asgardarchaeota > Thorarchaeia > Thorarchaeales > Thorarchaeaceae > SMTZ1-45. The sequence continues at coordinate 10,879 of LRSL01000046.1, forward strand.
TCAGGAATGTCCGATGGGGACAGACTATCAATCTCACGATAAGTTGGTTCAACAAGACTGGAAATCCAAGCAGTTACACAATTACTGCTATCCCCTATGATTCAACCTCTTGGTTGAATTTTACAATTTACTATAACTCAATTCCAATCGGTTATGGTTATTGGACCTTAGCTTCCTTCGACGGTGTATTTCAAGAACCAAGCATCTACTTCAATGTTGAGATCAACACATCTCTATGGATGATGAATGCATCAACGACCTCATACGAGATTGTCATACGAGCACATACATCCCTAATGTCTGATCCAACACCAATCATCATCTATATAACCGTGCTACCAGCAACAACATCGCAGGGCATAGGAACTGGAGCAATCAATGAGTATTACGGGACACACAACGAGCATCTTTACTGGCTTTATGATACTACAAACAGCTTGTATGTTGCTGGACTTGATGTATTCTCGTTTGTACTCAAACAGGGAACTGATGATTTGAAATCAGGATTGCTGACTGATAACGGTAATGGGACATATAGTTTACCAAATACTGCTCTCAGTGGGATTGGGATTGGTAGCTATGCTCTATATGTCACTCTACAGAAAGCAAACTATGTTAACCAGACCCTCTCTGTTGGTGTAACTATAACTAATCTTCCAATGGAAGTTGTCGTGGTTTCTGCTGATGATTATGTGTGGTCTACTTTGATAGCCTCCGAGTCAATCGAGTTCCAATACGTGATAGCATGGAACTCAACTCCTAGTGAATTGAGTAATGTCCAAGTCACAATAGAGTGGTTGACCTATCCTGGCGCAATTTCCTACCGGATCGTCAATCAGTTTCTGAGTTCCAGTATGGGTGTGTTCACATATACTTATGATGGGAATGTTGTACCGGTTGGAAACTGGACTGTGAGAATCACATGCAATCTGGTTAACTATGCAATAGCAACTGAATCCTTCGACAATATATATGTCAGCGAGGCACCAACAAATTTCATTGTTCCCCCAGCTGCAGAAACTGTTGATTGGACTGAGCCAGCAATTTTTGTAATTGAGTATACAAGGGTTAGTGATAGTACAGGTATTGCTGGTGCGTTGGTGTCTACTGATTGGATTGGGACAGTAATTATCACATATCTTGGAAATGGTCAATACTCTGTAAGTTTTGATACAACAGTACCTGCAGATTCTTACACAGTCATAATCACTATCTCTGTAGCCAACCATGAAACAAAGGTAGATAGTGTTGACATCAATATTAATACGCCCGTGGCAATTGAAACCGAGTATGATTCGGAGGAAACTCCACTTACAGCATATTGGACTCGAAGTTTTGATGTCGTGGTCAGATTAATGGACATGTCAAGAGATAACACAACCATTACAGGTGCCACCATACAATATGATTGGGTCGATTCAATCAATCTCAACTTGGTGATTCCTGTAGGTTTCCTGACTGAACTCTCACCTGGAATATATGGAGTAACTCTACAGGGTGCTGATGCAGATCCCTTAATTGATCTTTATTATATCACACTGACTGTTACAAGTCTCCCGTCACAACCCACATCTAGACTCTACCTTTTGATCCAAGATGTACCAAATGAAATCATTATTCCAGTGGGAGGGTTTGTTCCATACTATGGTGATATTGCTAGAGTTAGGTTCTATTGGAATAACACTCTAGATAATGATCCTATAACACTCCCAAGCTCTGCTCAATTTATAGTTGAGCCGATTGGTGTTGGTATTGGTGGATTGACCAATTATGGAAATGGTACGTATAGTTTCGACGTAGATACAAAAGCACTTGGAATGGATGTTGACATCTATAGTGGGTTCTATCGTGTTCGTATATCGATGCAAGCCGATGGCTTTGAACCACTTGATGATGTATTTGTTTTCTTCCTTATGAGAGAAAGTCCAACATTTATGGAATTGGTGCATCCAGCAGAGGCTGAGTGGTCTAATGATCTGACAATCAGAGTCAATCTATGGGACTCGCGACACAATGAACTTGTCTGGGATGGAGCTTTTGTTGAAGTTGTCTATGGTGTATTTACAATTCAGCTTTATTCTCTTGGTAATGGAACCTTTGCAAGAACCTTTGACTCTTCCCTATATTTTGCTGCTATAAATCCGGGTGATGATCCATATGAAGTACCAATCCAATACACGATACCAAACTATGTCAATGGTTTGATTGTCATTGATGTAATCGTGACTCCGATAATAGGTGAGCTAGAATTGAGCTTAACCTCTGATGTACCAACGGGAGCTTACAATGGCTCTTGGTCAGATTTTGTTAGAGTAGAATTTTCTGCAGTCTATTTGAGCGATGGAAGTCCTCTTCCTGAGGGAGTTGCAACTTATTATTGGGTGAACTACGAAACAATTGGAGGTACATTCACCTATGATTTATTCAGATATTCTTTGAATATTGACACCTCTGAGGTTCCTGCAGGACTTAGGACACTAAGACTTATGGTCACTCTACAAAATCATTCTGTGATACCTTTCGATATTGAAATGAACCTTAGACCACTAGTTGCTACTTTTGAAACAGCAACGACTGAGCTTGAAGCAATATATGGATCAACAGAAAACATAGAAGTGTACTTTGATTTGACCTATTTAGGTTCGCCATTAATGGGCGCTGATGTCACACTCTATTGGAGCACCGAGGAATTTCCACATCGCATGTCGGGGACTAGATATGTTGTGTCATTCAGCGCTTCACAAGTATCAGGTCTCCAAGCACCTCAAGTCTATTTCCTAACTTTCGTAGCCGAACTTGAAAATTACACAGCACCTGCAATCGTGCTTGAGCTCAGTCTTCTAGCTCCTACAGCACTAAGTGTTAATACGGTCACTGTTGAGATGGGTCAGTCTATTACTGTCTACTTCAAGTACTATAACACTCTTACTGGTGCTGCAATCACAGCGTCTGAGATTTTAGCCACTCTACCCGATGGTGGTCCTCTGCTTGTAAATGTATACAACTCAAGTCATTATTCTGTAGTAATTACAGCAGCTGATGTGGGAGAGATTTCTATTGATTACTATGAGATTCATTTTGTAATCTCAGCTGAAGGTTATCAGAGTTATACCGGTGAAAATCCATACTCAATGAGAGTATATGTCGCTGAACCAACCTATGATTTTGGTCCTCTTGGAAGATATCCCCGAACGATGGTCAATACAATGCTATTGATGACCTTACTCTTCACAGTATTTGCTGGTTCAGTGGTTGGAGTAAGACGCATGCGTATTCCATATCAAATCAAGCAGATAGACAAAGCATTGAATCAGATAGGGAAGGGTAAGACTGCTAAAGTTGAGAAAATCAAGACTATGGGTATGGTAGTTTCGGAACTCCTCGCACCTGGTCTCTCAGAGCTTGACATCGCAGTTCCAGTCATTGAGGCAGGACCAGAAGATGCTGGAATAACTATCCTCGATGAGTACACAGATGAGCTCCTTGGTGAGCTTGATGCACTTGATGACCTTGAAATTGAGGATGAAGTACTCGAAGAGGACAACTTTGAAGCTGAACTAGAAGCTGAGCTTGATTCTATTGAAGCTATTGAATCTGAAGAAGTACCTGTGGCTGCAGATATAGACACCGAAGAACTCACAGACTTTGAACCTGAAGTGAAGGAAGTTGTAGATGAGTCTGGTAAGGATATAACTGAACCAAAACCTGAATCAGAGGTTACTGAAGAAGTGGTTGAGGAACCTGATGATGAAGAATTGACACCTGAGATTGAGCTCGAGGAAACGGAGCTAGAAGACATTGAAAAGCCAGAACCTCGTGAATCTAAATTCACAGATATTGAGGGTGAGGAAATCTCAACTATTGATGCTCTTGAAGTAAAAGAAGACGTAGAATCTGAAGATGATGCACGAAAAGTACGTATGAGTAAGAAAGAGATGATTGACCTTTTGTCTTCCGAAATTAAGGAGCGTTATCCTGACAAAGAACTCAGGAAACTTAGCAAAGCCGAGCTTCAAGAGCTACTCGACTATATGGATGAAGCTAGTGAGGAATAGAATACTATGTCAAAACCAACGGGAACAGCACGGGTGTTCCCTGAGTTTACTTCAACTCAGTATAGGAATGCAAATGATACCATAACAACGGGATCGTGAAATCATGATTCGAGAGATACACATCTTCAAAGATGGTCAAACTCTTTTTCAAGATGTCATAGTCCCTAACAAAGATCTCGATACATCTGCAGTGATGATGTTGGTTTCATCTTCTGCAAAGAAGCTCCAAGAATGGAAAATTGATAGCATGGAGATCGAGCGCTACCGATATGTCTACATGAACTCTCATGGCACACAGTTTATCTTAACAATGGACCGTCAAGCATCCCTTCAGAAAGTGACTGAGGCTATGATGGACCTTGTGTCGAAGTTCATGACAGTCTTTGAAAACGCCTTGGAAACCAACGAATGGAAATCTACCGATTTTTCACCCTTTGGTGTTGGATTCAGAAAAATAGTAGCTAAGATACCTGTGAAGATGTGTCTTGCTGGACATGGTGGTACGGGAAAGACAACTCTCCTGGAGTTGGCAACTCTTCCATCACGTGGTCCACCACAAGAGTACATACCTACTTTCTTTGGTGATAAGGCACTTCTGAAAGCTGATTTTGATCCCTATATCTTCAGTATGTTCGACTTGGGTGGTCAAGATCGATTTGTACAGGAATGGGGCAAGATTATCCGTTCTGGTAGCCTTGTCGTAATTGTTACTGATTCTACTAAAGATAATCTTTCTTGGACAAAACGTGTAGCTTATCCGGTCTTAAGAGCTGAACTACCCTATGCAAGGGCTATATCTATAGCAAACAAGCAAGATCTCAAAGGTGCTTTGTCTCCAGATGAAGTAGGAAAGAAACTGGGTGTACCGGCATATGGTATGCAAGCAAATCAACGAAACTTCAGAGACCGTTGGTTGAAACTGCTGAGGGCTTTAGCATTTGAAGAGATTGACTTTACCATCGTTGGTGAGATTGTGGAGGTGGATTAAGTTGTCAGATCCTAGTGATATCACAAAGAGTGTTGTCAATGAAGAGGAACGCAAGCGTTTGATTAGTGAGATTGGACACATAAAAGAAATTCTTGATAGCTTCAAATATGGCTTGAACTTTGAAGATTTTGCTGACGAGTTATTCAAAACAGTTGATAGGCAGACGCTAGCAATCAAGAAGCTTGATGAGAATCTTGCAGATATTGTTGAACGTATGGACCGTCTTGAGAAGCAATTCAATGAAGGAATCAAGGTTTCAGTATCTGGCGCAATCAGATCCGATTCTGGTCAAACCGAGAGCGAGGTTCTTCTTGATGACCTTTCGACTAAGAAAGAACTACCTTCTGAAGACCTCGTCGCGGATAAATCCCGGGCGGAACTTGAGAGGGAAGTTGAAGAACTTAAGATTAAGATAGCACGTCTTTTTGAGAAGGAAAACGAGCTTGAAGAGATGGCAATGAATGATCCTGCTGGTGCTGAAGAGTATGAGGAAAAGGCGGGCACCGCTCGAGAGATGCGAAAGGGTCTTGAAGAACAACTGGAAGAGCTTGAAATGAGATTAGAGTGAAGGTGAGAAAATATGGGATTGTTTGACAGCTGGAGACGAAAGAAAAAGCGTGCACCAACCACTGACACTAGGTTCCGTGAAAGACCGCAAGTTAAATCTGGAATGCAGACAGATGTGGATGTCACTGAAGCCGAACCAGAAACAGTATCATCACTTCTTGAAAAATATGATGAATTGGTACAGCGACGTGAGGCTCTATCGTTTGAACGAGAGAATCTCACTCGAAAACTTGAAGATGGAGAAATCGAAGCCACAGAGTTCAGAAAAGAACTGATGGCTAGAATTCAAGAAGCTGCACAAGTTTCTGAGAATCTAAGATCAACTACAGCTAGATTAGCTCAACTTGGATATCGTGGTGCCTTACATTAAGGTGAGGAATCATGTCGGATCGTGAAGACCATCAGCTGGGAGGCACTCCCGATTCACCCGACATGGAGAAAGAAACAAAACGATTAATGGATGAAGCTATTGCTAAGGAGTTTGCCACCTCGGACACTGATGAAACGACAACAGCTCAGATTGATGTGACATTCCAAAGACTTCAAACAAGAATGGAGGACCTTCTTTCAACTATAGAGGATACGCTAAAAGCAGTCGGTCCTGATTTGGATGTCAAGACCGTACAAATAGTTGAATCACTAAATAAAAAACTAGCAAATGCAGGTTTAGGAGTGTTCGCAACGCGAGCTGCAAAGATTGTCAAGGACGAACTTGAATCCGAACTCTCTGTGGACGATGTGTTCAAACCCGTCCATGAAGTCATTGAGAAGAGTCGTGCTAAAATTGTAGACATTATTGAAAAGACAACAAAAGGTGCAGCTCGTAATGTGGAACAATCAACTGGTAGTTTACAAGCCAAGCTTTTACAAATGTACGTCAAGCTTGGAGAGGTGGATAAGCAGCTTGAAATTACTCGTAGTGAAGTACGCAAATGGCGTGGAAAAGCCAACGAGTTGGAAGAACTGATGAAGCAAAGGGAAAATCTGATGACACAATCAAGTGAAGAGATATTCCGTATGCATGAAAGTATCAAGGAACTTAATATACAACTACAAGAAAAGGATGACACTATCTCTGAATTGAAAGGTGAATTGGGTCAGGCAAGAGCTCAAGCGGAACAACAACAGGATCTATTGAAGGCCCTTAATTCTGCAGAACAAGTAGCAGCTAATTATGAAGCTAAAGTGTTAGAATTGTCGCAAATACAGGGTCAGCTTGTACAGGCAACTGAACAATTAGGTCAAAAAGATGATGAACTATCAGCTCTTCGAACAGAATTGGAACGAATTACTCAAGAGAAGATGTCTGCTGACTCTCAGATTAGTGAGATGTCTGAAAAACTTGCTTTGCTAATGGGTTCTGAGAGGGACTATCAGGCTGAAGTTGATGGAATGAATACACGTGTGGCTGAATTGCAAGCTCGATGGGATGCACTTTATCGGATAGCTGAAGATGATCCAACATTCAAGGCGTATTTCCTCATTGCTGATAAAACACAATGGTTCCAGCTATCGCATCTCTCATCTGCGCTAGGTATTCCAACAGTACTCCTTAAACGAAATCTCCAGAAATTCGTTGATGTAGGCCTCTTGGAGATTAATGGTGATAGAATCCGCCCTCGAAGTTTCTCAAATTTGATTAAAGATATGAAATCATCTGACGAAGAACTGATCAGGAGTGCTCAGACTGAATCTGATGAGAAAGAAACTGAATCAATTGAATCTAAGGATTCACTCATATCTACTCCTGAATATACCCGCCCAGAGAAGGGCGATGATTATGAACAGGATGGAAGATAGTTTGGTTAAGACATTGGATGAAGTTATGCACTTCCTTGAGAACTATACAATTGCCTGGCATCATTGGTTGTTGATCCTTTCACTATTAAAGTTGGGTGGGAGCGGTACAAAAGCACAGATACTCCCTGTTTACAAACGAGAGGGATTTTCACCACATGCTATTGATAAGGTCTTCCAGATGGATTTGGAAGATTTGGGGGCAGCTATTGAAGTTGAAGGAGGCATCAAAAACTTAGACGAGCATTCAACTATCTACCTTACGGAAGATCCTAATTTTAGGAAGTTTTTGAAAAAAAACCTCAGAGATGTCGTCAGAAAATTCAAGACGCAAACGAGAGATTGATGACTTCAAGTTTCCAATTGTTTCTTAATTCATCCACAATTATCTTATTTTAACTCTTCAATCTTTACGAATGAAAATGTTCGATATCGGACATATCAAGCTGCCTTAAGAATATCAGTGTAGGAACATACGATCTTGTCTCAGGTCCTGGCAAGAGAGTAGGGTGTTATTCTAAACACACATCGTGGGTGTTTGCGAGCGGCTATATAATCATTGGACGGTCCCACAATGAAGAGGAATTTGATTATCCCAGTTGTAATATTCATAGTCCTTAGTTTTTGCACACTTTGTACAACTATTGATTCTAATGAGTTGGAAATATTATCTATTAACCAGCAAATCTTCACAGTGTCTGGAGTTGGTGATGACATTGAAGACTATGTGGACCAACTCTCGAATATGCATACTCCTACAGACAAAGGTACACATTCTTCCTTCGTTAATCTACAATCATTCGACGCAGCGATGGATACTCTTACTGAGTTGGATGTTGGTGATCCTACTATCAACGAATATCTCTATGTTGATGGTTTTTCTGGTACACATCAATGGGGTTTGACAGGAACTTCTCCATATTTAGATGCGGTGGATGGATCAAGTTACATATCAACAAACACTGACGGTTTTATAGATGAATGGTACACCTTCACTGATACTACGGGTAACTCTGGAGCTTTTTCTGTAAATGCGAGTGTCTACTTTATCTCAACAGATGGCAATGATGACTATTATTGGGAGATTGATTGGACAGATGATGGCGTTGCTGATGCCAGTGGTACAGTCGCGAATCCCGGTTCTGCTGCATGGAGTGATTTGGGTGTAATCTCAGGATTAGACACACCAGCAGAAGTTAATGCCGCTCGGTTGTCAATTCAATACTCAGCTCAAGGAGGTGCTGGTATAATGTCTGTTGATGCCGCCCGGCTTGGTGTTTATCATCTTGGTACTGGAAATGACTTTGAACTTGACCTAGAAGTTGGATGGACCGCAGCTGACTTCGATGAGCTTAACGAGTATCTTTGTATCTATGCTGGGACTCAGGATTCAGAAGCTTTGATGGTCGATGTATGGAATGGGGCATCTTGGGCCAATGTCATTGCTGATCTTGTTGCTAATCAGTGGAATAATGTTAGTGTCAGTTCATATCTCACAAGCTCATCTTTCGAGATTCGATTTATTGATGCAAATCAAGCAAATGAGGGAACACTAGACACTTGGAATGTCGATGCAGTCTTACTTCATACTTGGACTCCCAGCTATATACCTGCAAATGATCAAGCACCTACTTTGGACAATCCAAGTGACACAGATAACATGTATGCCCAATATCTTGAGTATGAGGTTACAGTGTATGTGTCTGATCAGAATGGTTTTGCTGATATTGACTACTTGGAGATTGGATTGTGGGACGACACCCAGACCACAGAGTATTGTAGATTCAGGTACGATGAGGATACGAATGCTTTCACAGAGGAATATGATGCTGGAACCTATGTGACTCTAAACACAGGAAGTTCCACTGCAACAGAGAGCGGCAATGATATCGATGCGACGTTCTATATTACTGTAGACTGGGACTTTCCTGACTCAACTGATTTGGATGCCAGATGCTATGTTATTGATACACAAACCGAGTCTGCAACTACATGGTATGAGGTCAATTGGGATGTTGAAACCAGACTTGATTTTTCAGTAGCTCCGAGCATTGATGATGGTTCAGGGACCGTAGACAGAGGTGACCTTGATGGGTCTTTCTCATTGACTGGTACAATAATTTACTATACCTCCACAGATGACTATCCCTCCTCCACAGCAGTTGATGTTTGGGTGGCTGCCTCCGAGTACGGTACTACTGCAGGTCCGTGGAGCGATCTGACTCTTACTTCAGGTGCTTTTGATGTTACATGCTATGCTGATGATGTCGTTGGACAAGATACTTACACAATAAAGGTAGTTGAAGAAGGCGCAGGAGCAGGAGGAACT
>LRSL01000047.1 GCA_001563335.1 Candidatus Thorarchaeota archaeon SMTZ1-45
TCGACGACCGCCTTCGCCACTGGTGGTCCTCCGTAGATCATTAGATTTCACCCTTACCTACGGAATACCGTCGCCGTCTCCCGTCCCCAAGTAATGCGGTATCCCTACCAGACCGACCGTTGAGCGACCGGATTTAAGCAGGGACCTACAGAACCGGCTACGAACGCTTTAAGCTCAATAATTATGGACACCACTCGAAGAGCTGGTTTTACCGCGGCGGCTGGCACCAGCCTTGCCCTCTCCTTTCTAGCGGTCCACCTTACGGATCCGCCACAGATGGAGTTATCCCCCATCACTCGGCTTGGCCCACTCGCGCTTTCGCGCATTGGTGAGGTTTCGTAACTGCTGCGCCCCGTGGGGCTAGGGCCCTTATCTCAGTGCCCTTCTCCGGGCCACGACTTACATCGCCCGTTCGGGTCATAACCTAAGTGGGCAGTTACCCCACTTACAAGTATGATCCGGTGCCGTCCCGTCCTGTGGCGAAATATCCAACATACCTAGGACACTCATTTCAGAGCAACATCATTTCCAGAACGATGCTCTTATGACGGATTACCGCCAGTTTCCCGGCGTTGTCCGAATCCACAGGGTAGGTTAACGACACTACTGAGCCGTTCGCGACGGACTCGGATGCGAGCCCGTTCCACTTGCATGTCTTAACCCCAAGCCGATAGCAGTGCCCTCTAGCAGGATCAACTAGAGTTGTGCCCTCTAGCAGGATCAACTAGAGTTGTCCTAATCATACACGGTTAGCAAGGTGTGACTGGAGTAGTAGTCAGTCTCCGTGTACAATGTTTACACACTTTGAACTATGATTGCTTGATGAAGTACAGGCGTAACGGGGCTAGCAGAGATGGCTTACCCAATTAATGCCTGCACACTGTTGAGCGTATCTTAGACCTGAGGGCATTCTGACACTCCCTGTGCCAGTCTATCTCACGTCCGCATCTTGTCGTCGTGTCTGGAAATCACCAACCATCATCGCTTGGCATTCGCCGACAGCATCCGGCCTGACACCGTATGACACGAAAGCAAACCCCCCCGCGAAGAGTTCGAATAAAAAGCTTTCCAAGGGGCGACATTGATGGTGTAAAATTGACCAAATTCCAATGATTTCTAGCATTGGCACGGAATGTTGTCATGTTCTGATAAGAAAAAAGGTGATGGAAGAGCGGGGACATGCCCCGCTATTCACAGCGGTTCAGGATCTCCTGTCCGCTTCCTGCAGTTGTCGGCGGCTTCCATCTAAGATAATATTGGGTTCTTTGAATATAAAGTAATGATGAACGAATTGTCAGGATGAATCGTCTAGTAAATTCATTCTCAGAATATGTCATAGATTCATCCAAAAGCCATAGATGATTCATCCATTGTTAATAAGACCAAAAACCGACGAGAGTATGGTAGGCGTCACCAAATGCAAGCGGATTTACTTTCATTAATCAGATTGGATCTAATCTTCGAGTCCATTAGTGGACTTATTGCATTGATTGTAACCATCTATGCGACAAAGGCATACAATTTGACTGGACAAAAGAGGCTCTCAGACCTATCTACAGGGTTTCTTGTCCTATCGATTGGAATGTTTGGAAGGGTTGTTGGAACATGGTACTTCATAGTACAGTTTGGATTAGATGGCGATTCAGGAAATCTGGTAATTTCGATTGTAACGATTGCTTATGGTGCTTCGAGGATAATGGCCTATGTTCTATTTCTGATTGCAACTAGACCTCCTCGCTATCGTGAGTCAATAAATGGAAACAATATGACTGGAGTAAGTCTACTCTTAGCCACGATACTTGTGGACCAATCATTGGAAGTAGTAGCAATACTTGTCTTGGTTGGAGTAGTCATTCAGGCAATAATCAATTATTCATCCTCACGAAGCAGATACGCACTCTATGTCTTGGTTGGATTCTTCTTCATTCTACTGAGTCATATCCAAGTGGCTCAGACTTTGATAAATCCAGGCATGTATTTGATGAGTCAGTTTTCACAGTTGATTGGATTCTTGTCATTTCTGGTCTTGCTTTATAGGACAGGCAAGGAAAATGAGTAGAAAACGGGCCTATCGCTCAAAAATGCGCATCTTAGCTGATATGATGCGTGCCATCCAAGGTGAAGGCGAGGAAGGTGCAGGCCCAACAAAGATACTCTATGCTGCAAACCTGTCTCACGACAGATTGACCCAGTATCTCGATGAATTAATCGAGAAAGAACTCATTAAAGAAGCAAATCCAGAGAGTGATAGCAGGGTATATTTCCTCACTGAGAAGGGAAGAGAGTTCCTAAGAGAGTTCGTGAGAATTGAACGGTTCTCAGAAGCGTTTGGTATTGAAGTTTAGTAGACAAGGTTTTAAGATTCATCAAGTGGTGAGTCTTCTGAAATGGGCCGGTAGATCAGACTGGTAGATCGTCTGATTCGCATTCAGAAGGTCGCGAGTTCAAATCTCGCCCGGTCCACCATCATCCTTTTTGATTTTGATTAGTGAAAGCATCACCAGAGCAATTAGTGTGACTATAATCGAGTATAGAAAGGCAAATGGAGGTGCAATATCCCAAAGATATCCAATGATGATACCAGCAGGTAATGCAGTAATTCCTACAGCCATCTGGAAAGCTCCGATTATGCTTGCTCTTCGTTCTTCTTCCACCAAGTCAGCTACGAGAGTTGTCTGAACTGGATCAAGCGCACCATTCATCAGTCCAAAGGTCAGAAATAATGGGATTATCAATAGACCAAATGACACTGCTAACTCAAATATTAGATACCCCCAAGCTGCAGTGACAAGCAAGAGAAAGAATGCAACAATCAGTATAGGTTTTCGACCAACTCTGTCTGAGAGTCTTCCAAAGGGATATGCACTTCCTGCATAAACTGCAGTGAAAAGCATATAGAGAAGAGTCTGTTGATGAGGTTGATCGAACCCATAGTTGCCTGCATACAGAAGGAGGAGTGAGTAGCTGAATGCAGCAAATGCAATCAGGAGCGAAGCTATCAAGAAGATCTTCAGGTTTCTATTAAGACCCCGAAAACTAATGCCTTTGAAGACATCCTTTCCTCGTTTCTCTTTAATCAATACTGAAATCACAATGATAGAACCTATGGTTGGGATGGCTGCAAGAAGTATGATACCTAGATAACCAAGGAAATCGAAGAGAAACAAAGTAAGCAGGAGGGTGATAAATGTACCAAAGAGAGCACCAGCAGTATCAAGAGTCCTGAGAATACCAAAAGCTCGTCCTCTTTTTGATTCTGCTGCATGTCCTGCAACAATTGCATCCCTTGGAGGACCTCGCATTTTGCCAAGACGGTCAATAGATTTCCAGAATATCAGTTGCAATTTGGAGGACAGTAGAGCCGCTAATACAAAGCCAATTCGGGAGAACATAGACAGGGAATATCCTAGTGTAATGAATGCCTTTCTCTTTCCAGTTCGGTCTGAGGCGTAGCCAGCAGCTAGTTTTGAAACAGATGTGACTGTAAGAGCAAGACTATCGATTATCTGAATTTGACCTGCGGTGAATCCTAGCTGCTTCTCTAGGAAAGTTGGCCATATTGGAGCAATCATATCGGAACCAGCATCATTCAGAAACGAGGCAGTTCCGAACACGTAGGCTGGGTCTCTCAGAGTTCCATCTTCAGCGCCTGTCTGTTCATCTATCACAGGTCCCACAACCCAAGATTCTATTGAAATCACGGATTAATATTCTAATTGGATTCCTAGTCCTATGCAAAGTCATTTTACTGAAACCAACATGGACACAGACATGGTCGATGTTTTACGAAAAGAGGTTCCATATGGGTTTGATGAAGCAGTAAAGAGAGTCGAAGATGCATGCGTGAGTGAGGGGTTTGGCCTGCAGCTCACAAAAGGTGTTCATGACATTTTCAAACAGAAGCTTGGCATTGATGACTATCCCAAATACACTGCAATCCTTGTGTGCAACCCACACCTAGCAAAGAGAGCTCTTGACATCTCAAAGGACATGGGTACAATCTTTCCTTGCAGCTTCACAGTCTATGAAGAGAATGGAAAGGTCATGGTTGCGCATACTTCAATCATGAGGATTGGTGTTGAGGTTGGTCTTGCCTCAAAAGAGGATATGGAAGATTTGATTGAAGAAACTGGAAAACGTATTAGAAAGGTATGGGATAAAATCTAGAGAGATTCGAAAGCTTCACAAGAGTGCATCACTCCAGAAAAGTCATGAAAGAGCAGATACGTGAGCAGTGGGATACCAACGCTGATGCTTTCGTGGACCTCATTGGTGGAGAGGGAACACCTCACCATAAAAAAATCTTGAATCCATGTGTCGAGAGACTGCTCGGAAATGTCAAGGATAAAACTCTCCTTGATGCAGGGTGTGGAGATGGATATCTCTCAAGGTACTATGCCAAGAAGGGAGCTATAGTCACTGGCGTGGACATATCTCCAAAGCTGATAGATGTTGCAAGGAAACCCGGTTCAGATATTGATTACAAGATTGCAGACATCTGCAATCTTGAAGACCTTCAAAACAACTCCTTTGATCTAGTGCTGTCAAATCTGGTGCTTCTGAACATTCCATGTCTTAACGAAGCCATCAAAGAGTTTCATCGCGTGCTAAAACCTGATGGAGTTCTAATATTCTCAATTGTTCATCCAGCATTCAATTTCTATGGACCTGGCTCTTGGCAGATGGGGGAGAAAGATCCGAAGACCAATAGACGGCAAGGTATCTATTTCAAAGTGGACCATTATTTTGAAGAGAAGGAGTACCAGCGATATTGGAAGACACGACAAGGTGAAGATTTTCCTGCACCAATCAGTTTCTTTCACAGAACCTTGTCTACGTATCTGAACACTCTATCCAGCGCAGGGTTTCACTTGATAGAGTTTGTCGAGCCTGAACCCATGGATGACGATCTATTCTTTGATCGGGAAAGACGTATTCCGTTCTTTGCTGTACTAAAAGCAAGAAAGATGTAGAGTTGCCATGCCTAAACCCTTTTTCGATGTAATAGTTGGCAGTGGGATAGGTGAAGCTTGTGAGTGATGAGTCTGAACCAAGGTATTACCCTGTGAGATTAATATGGACAGGTGGCAAGAGTGGTAATCTCCTTGTTGAAGGAAAAGCAACAATCAGGACAGGAGTACCATCAGGTGGGCCAGAAGAAGCTATGTTTCACTCTCCTGAAGATCTATTTGTTGCATCAGCCGCTATGTGTTACATGAATGGATTTGTGGAATTCACACGCAAAATGCGAGTCGATTTCACATCATTCGAATGTGACGCTGTAGGCACCCTAGAGAAGGTGGGGAGAAGCTTTGAAGTCACAAAAATAGATATGATAGCTAAGGTGAAGATTAGTTCTGAAGACATCAATAAGAGGATTGATCGTGCACTAGAGCTAGCTGCAAAGTACTGCTTCATTGGGAACAGCATGAAATGTCCAATTACTCACGAAACTTTGGTCAAGGTTGAGTGACCCAACCAAACGCTTTTCATAAATTAGAAACACAAAAAGCAGGTGACATAGATGAACGATGATTCGCATGAGTACACAGTAAAGGTAGATTGGACACATGACCGAGTTGGAAACTTGTCTGTTGAGGGCAAACCAACAATTCAAGTTTCATCACCGCCTGAGTTTGAGGGTCCTGAAGGAATAATCTCGCCTGAGGATCTATTCGTTGCAGCTGCGACATCATGCTTAATGACCACATTTGTGACTTTTACCAAGAGGATGCGTTTTGATTTCAAGTCATTCTCGTGTGTGGGACATGGCAAGCTTGAGCGGGTTGACAAGGGTTTCCAATTTACTAAACTACTCCTTAAAACCAATGTAGAGGTTGAGTCAGAAGATCTTAAGCCTAAGGCTGAGAGAGCACTGGAGCTAGCTGGAAAATACTGTCTGGTTTCTAACAGTATGAAATGTCCTACCGAACATGAGAACACTGTCATTGTTGTATAGATGAAACGATTTCAATGACTACGATTGTCCACACATTGCTACTCTTTTGATGGTGGAAGAATGTAAATCACATTCTGAGTTTCAGGGAGAGTCACTTCTATGAACCTTTCATCCTTTGGTTCACCGAAGCTGATTTTTTCAACACCATGCATCGCTTGAAGGTCCCTAGTCCAAGGTTTCAGGTTCTCAGAGATATATGCTTCAGGAAGTCCTTGTCTAAGAGAAAGACCATTCTCACGCTTGAACTTCCAAAAACCTGAGTTTGTTTGCAGCAATAGTTCGGTATGTTCAGTGAGCGGCGAGTTCCATGTTTTCTCAGGAGAGGGATAGCTATGTCTGTGAACTCCTTTCGCATCGTAGAGTTCACGATAAATCTTGTCAGTGATGAAAGGAGTCATCGGAGCCAGAGCTCTTGTTATGACCTTCAATACTTCATGTAGCGTAAACCAAGCTGACTTCTGCTCCTCTTCTGTGAATGCACCATCTGAATTGAACGACCTGCCTTTAATCATCTCTAACACATGGTCTGCGAAGAAGTTCCATGTGAATCCACGAATATCAATGGCGGGTTTATGGAAATCAAGCAAGTTACACTCTGGCACAATCCGTTCTACTAGGGCATTTGTTTCTGCAAGTATCCACTGGTCAACTTGAGTCAGCTCCTTGAATGGGAGGGGGTCAGGGATTGGAAACATCGAGATGAACCGGGCAACATTATAGAGCTTGGTCATGAACTTCGATAGACCTGCTAGACGGTCTTCTGAGAATCGAACATCGCTCCCGAGACCAGCCTCTAGAGCGCCGTAGATTCGCATCGCATCAGCACCGTATTTCTCCACAAATGGCATTGGTGGAGGTGAGTTACCCTTCGACTTGCTCATAGCTTCTCCCTTGTCATCTACCACATGTCCAGAAACCCAGATCTCGCTGAAGGCGGGCTTCCCAGTCAGTTGTAATGTCCGGAGTAAAGAGTAGTAAAGCCATGTTCTAACAATGTCCTTTCCCTGTGGTCGCATGACATTACTGAAAGCTTTCCTGAAGAGCTGGTCATTATACATATACCCAACTGCTTGCATGCCACTTATTGAGGAGTCCATCCATGTGTCAAAGGTCCTCTCCTCGCTGACAAAGCCCTCCTCGGCACCGCATTCTGTACATTTCACAAACGGAGGGTCCTCCCGCCAAGGTTGATAATACCTTGGCTCATCAGTCAATTCTGGGACTAGAGGTTTGTTGCAAGATTTACAGTACCATATTGGTATCTCAGTCCCATAATATCTCCTCCTGCTCACAGGCCAGTCCACTGTCACTCTGTTGAGCCAGTCAATGAGGATTTGCCTGTGAAAATCAGGGTAGAACGGCGTATCAGCCGCAATCTTGAGGAGATCCTCGACAAAGTCAACCTGCTTCAGATAATATTCATCCATTGCAATGAACTCAATAGGAGTGCGACTACGCCAACATTGTGGCACTCTTTGAATGGTGTCTTCTTGTTTGAAAAGAAGCTTCTTGTCCTTAAGGTCATCAATCATTTTCATTCGAGCATCTTCGATCTTCATGCCAGCATATTGTCCAGCAGCCTCGGTCATAGTACCATTAGTCGCTACCGCAGCGATTGGTGTAAGCGCATGGTCGCGAAAAGCCATGACATCAGCCTGGTCTCCATAGCTGCACACCATCAATGCTCCAGTTCCAAACTCCATTTGTGCTGTGGTGCTTGGAATTATAGGAACTTCTAAGTCAAAGAGAGGCACTCTCGCATGCTTTCCATGGTAAGACTTGTATCGCTCGTCATCTGGATGAACGAACACTGCACCACAGGCGCATAGCAGCTCAGGTCTCGTAGTTGCGATCTCAAGAGGCTCTAGTCCTTCCACCTTGAAATACAGATAATGCAATTTTGTGGGACGTTCCTTATACTCTACCTCAGCATCAGCAATTGTGGTTCCGCATTCAAAACACCAGTTGTTGGGACGATAATCACTGTAGACTAGACCCTTGTTCCAGATTTCTATGAATGTTGCTTGTGTCACAGCTCGGTAACTTGGACTATCTGTCCGATAGCTGCCCTCATCCTCATAGGTGTTGAAGGCAATGCCAAGTCTCCTGAAGCCATTTAATGCAATCTTCTCATCTTCATCGAGACGTTCCTTGCATAGGCGGAGGAATTCCTCTCTCGGAGTTTCATGCATATGAATTCCAAGTTCTTTCTCAACTCGAACCTCAACTGGAAGACCATTTCGGTCAATTCCAAGGGGAAAATTCACCTCAAGACCTTGCATTCGTCTATAGCGAGCTATTGTGTCAATCTGAGAATAGTGAATTACTTGACCTACATGCATTGGTCCTGAAAGATAAGGGGGAGGCGTGTCCACCGTATAGATGGTCTTACCGGAGTCCATATTGAACTCATAGGTATCCTCATTCGCCCACGTTTCGAGGAGCTCAGCCTCTGCCACGGGCTTCCAGCGTTTAGACTTAATTTTCGGTTCTATCTTAGACAAAAGGATCAGTCTCCTTGATGTCAGCAAGGGTCGGCACTTGCCGCATAAACTCGACAAAGTGATTTGACCTTTAAGAGTTATGGCCAAAGAAAACTAACCAGACCTAACGACGCAGTCATATCTGGTTACGTCAATCTATGCACGATATAGGTGCCCAGGGAGAACGAGTTTTGAGGAGTGTGATGCAATTTTGAGAACGTTCAATTGTGATGGTTTTGATGGAAATGCACAATTTGGCGCGCTAGACCAGGTTTAGACGCATTTTGGGGTGGTCGAAAATTCGTCAAACTGGTCTATTCAAGAAAGCTTCATTAATAGTGTCCAATAGAAGAACCTGTTCGTAAGTGCTTCAGGGGACATACTATGAGAGCCGTACTCAAAATCGGAGGTTCACTCCTCTATGATGATGACGGTCAAGTTCGCATTGACCGACTAAGAGAGTACGCTGAATCAATCAAGTCCTTAGTCAAAGATGGGCATTCATTGGTTGTTGTGGTTGGTGGTGGAAAACCAGCACGCATCTTCATTAATGCAGCTAGAGAGCTTGGTGCAAACGAGGCTCAGTGTGACTGGCTTGGAATTAAACTGGCTAGGAATAATGCTGAGTTGCTCTGTGCAGCTCTTGGTGATTATGCATACCCTAAGATAATCGACGACTATGATGAACTAGAAGTAGCAGTCAATCTTAGCAAGGTCGTATTAATGGGGGGTATGGTGCCAGGTCAATCAACTAATGCAGTAGCTGCAGCTTCTGCAGAACTGATACATGCAGACATGCTATTCAATGCAACTAATGTTGATGGTGTTTATGACCGCAACCCAGAGGAAAAGGGTGCTAAAAAACTGGACAGTGTTGATGTCTCTAAGTTGAGAGAGATTTTGTCCTCTGAGGGTACCAAAGCAGGACAATACAACCTATTTGATCCAGTCGCAATTGGGATTGTTGAACGATCACATATTCCTACTGTGATATTCAACGGGAACAACACAAAGAACCTAGAAAAGGCTTTCAACAAAGAGAAGATTGGAACCCAAATTATGCACAACACGAAATGATGAAACAAGAGGCGAGAATAAGTTGAAGAGGTTGCTCGAGAAAGTATTTGCATCCCGCGCACAGACACGCGTTGTCCAACACTTCCTAGACCGTCCAAAAGAGTTCTTTAATCTGAGCCGATTAGCAAAGGAAACTGGACTTGCTCATTCAACAATTCACCGCGTGATGCAACCTCTTGTTGACATGGGGCTTGTGAAAGAGATTAAAGCTGGGCAACAGATTCGGTTGTTCATTCTTGAAACAGAGGATGACCGGTCTAAGATAATATCAGAGTTCTATGCTAAAATCAAACCTCATCTTGAAACCAGCTGAGATAGAACTCGAGCATGTTTGTTCATTGATTCTGCCAAAACGGCTATATTGAGATAGAATCTTCTTGCAGAGTGTGCCGAGATAGCCAAGCCCGGTCAACGGCGATGGACTCAAGATCAATCACAAGTCGCCAGACTCTGAGGAGAAATCCATTCTCGTAGGAGTTCATGGGTTCGAATCCCATTCTCGGCACCATTTTAATGAGATTCTATATATAGACACTAAGGCAATCAGCATCTATTTTCTTATGCGAACAATCTTAGCACCGGTATCCTTCACGATTTCTTCAGATTTGATTCTAAGGAGATGTCGATCAGTCCCTCCACCACCAATCACCTCAGTCATTTCCATAACTCTTGGATCAATGAGGACTATAGCGTTCTTGATGGCTATGGGGGGTGTCCCGCCAACCTCGAATCCCGTCAAGTCAAATGCCTCCTCAGGTGATGCAAGTTTAGGTGGTAGAATCCCAATTGCTTTTCCAATCCTTTTGGAGCTTGCACGATCAGTTCCATTAACAATGGCGAGAACCACTTCATCCTTAGCTAGAAATACCACAGTCTTGATGAATCGCTTAGGTGGGACACCTAGTTCATTGGAAGCAGCTTCAACGGAATGAACACGACCCCTCATCGTGAGTATCTCAGCCTCGATGTTGTTTTCATCGATGTAGTTCTGTAAATCATTGTTGTCCAAAATTTATCACTTCCATTTGCCTTGATATGCAACGTTGTTTGAGAAAAAGAGTTTGGTACTCACGTTGCTTCCAACGCGAGTACTTCGGCTAGAGAGAGTTTGTTACAATCTCTGGTGATACTATTCTGAACCTCATGATCTGAGGACGAGTCTGCGGATTTATCAGAGTGGATCATCTGAGTCTACCTCAGGAAGGATGTCCTGTAAACTTCAGTCCGTACTTGTGATTTCGATCTATGAAGTTCCTTCAAGTCCGGTTCAATACTGAGTTCTTTCCTAAGTTTCGCGAGTGCCATTGGATTACCTCCGGTAGGTGTATGCATAGGCTAGAGCATCAGTAGACATGACCTTCATCTTATTGTTCTTCAGCACAGATGTGTTTAGTGAGTTAGTTGCTAGAGCCATGATATTTCACAAGAGATACTGCTCAGATTTAGTATATATACCGAAGCCACGTATAGGGGTCACAGGACGAAGTCACATGATGTGACTATCAAAAAGGGTCAAGAGTATCAGTTCAGTCTATTTCTTAATGATTCTCATCAGTTTCTTCAAGGGGTAAGTATTGATGACATCGTCAGGAGTCAACCATCCACGGCGAGCTTGGTATACTCCAAATCGCATGTAATCAAGCTCTGAAATTCTATGTGCATCCGTATTTATTGCAATTTTCAGACCAATCTTAGTTGCAGCACGTAGATTACCAGCGTTTAGATCTAGTCTTTGTGGATGGGCATTTAGCTCCATGATTACGTTGTGCTTCTGAGCTGTTTCAAACACGCTCTCCAAATTAATTTCAAATTCAGACCTTTTCCCGATTAGACGACCGGTAGGATGTCCGAGGATGTGGACATACTTATTCTCCAGAGCAGTACAAACTCTTTCTGTCATGATTTCCTTTGTGTCTTTCATCCTACTATGAATCGAACCAGTTACAATATCTAGTTGGGATAGAACATCATCTTCTATATCTAGACCACCATCTGCTAGTATGTCTACTTCTGCACCTTTGAGTATCTTCATCTTCCAGCGGCCCGATGCGTTAAGCTCATCAATCTCATCAATCCGTTTCAATAGACGACTCTCATCCATACCATTTGCGATAGTGAGACTCTGGGTATGGTCTGATACACAATAGTACTCGTACTCAAGCGCTTGAGCTGTGTTCAGCATCTCTTCGATTGTATTTTTGCCATCAGATTGGTCTGTGTGACTATGAAGGTCTCCACGAATGTCGCTCATCGAAACTAAAGTGGGAATCTTTTTTTTCTGAGCTGCTTCAATCTCGCCTTTGTCCTCTCTCAGTTCTGGGGGTATCCATTGAAGTCCAAGTGCCTTATAGACACCCTCTTCATCATCACCGGCGATTTTCTTCTCATTCTTGAAAAGACCATATTCATTCAGGCGCAATCCCATCTTTTGAGCGATTGACCGCAATTTGACATTGTGGTCCACACTCCCGGTAAAATATTGAAGCCCAGCTCCAAAACTTTCACTCGGTAATACTCTGAGGTCTACTTGTAGACCAGATTCCAGTCGTATTGATGACTTTGTAGGACCTTGAGCGATGACGGTGGCCACACCTTCAAATTTTACAAACTCCTCCATCACAGTTTTAGGGTCTGTTGCATCTAACAAGAAGTCAATATCACCAATGGTTTCTCTTCGGCGCCGAGTGGAACCAGCGATGGTGAGTTGTTTTACGACTTTTAGTTTGCGTAGCTTCTTTTCAATTTGCTCAGCCACAGAGATCGCATCAGAGAGAAGAGTTCGCTCTAATCCAGCGCGTACAATCTGAATGCCCTCAATAATCTGCTTCTGTGTTTTTTCGCCAAGGCCCGGTAGACTAGAGAGCTTCCCTTGGTTGGCGGCTTTTTCAAGAGATTCAATGTCTGTCACACCTAATTTCTCATACACAAGTTTGATTGTCTTTGGACCAACACCAGGTATCGAGTCCAATTCAAGAACATTAACTGGAACACGTGTTCTAAGCTCATTAAGAATTCTCACTTCACCAGTTTCAAGATATGTTTTGATAACATCTGCAAGACTCTTACCAATACCTGGAATGTCCATCAGAGCCCCTCGTTTTGCCACAGATTCAACATCCTCCCCGAGGGATGTTATAGACCTCACGCCACGATAATATGCAAGGTGCTTAAACCGGTCCTTGCCCTCAATTTCCAAAAGTAGACCAATTTCTTGTAGAACGCGAGCCACTTCAGCATTTCTAGTCATTTGTTAGCCTCCTATTCATAATCATAAGGATCAATTGATCTTACTGCATTTCTAACCGACACAATATTCTCTTGTGGCGTATCAATGGTGATGACGCATCCTGGGGTAATAATCAGACGTTCCAGACCAGCCTTATCGATTGCTTCGAGTACCTGCTTTTCAGCTTGTTCAGGGCTTTCAGTCCTAAACACTCCATTATGATCAATCCCACCTAGAACTGCTCCTCGAAATCGTTTCTTGCCTTGCTTTAGAGAGAGTGAAGAGCTTTGGTCTTCCCAGTTTATGCCATCAACTCCCGGAGTATTTGCAATCTTATCAAACCGGATTTCTTCATTCTCTTCTCGAGCATGTAGATGTAAGACAATGAATTTCGCTTTCCCTCTGAGGTTTTTGATTATCTCTAGATCATATGGGTAGACAAACTCTTTGTATTGACTATTGGTGACTGAAGATTGTGTGGAGTGCTGAGAAGCCAAGAAGATGCCATCAGCTCCTGCATCTATGGTCGCTCTAGCGAAGTCAATCATTACATCAGTGATTATATCAAGTGCACCTTTCAATATCTCAGGATGCTCATCAGCGTATTTGTTGAAGCTCTTATCAGAGATTTTGTCAGCGACCATTGCAGAATCGAATACTGTAGCCATTGTGGGCACTACACCTTCTGCATATTTTTGGATCAGCTCAACTGCACGGATTTGTTTACCAAGTTCACCTGCGTTCACATCAAGAGGTTCTAGAGTTTCCCAGTCGCTCGCATTGTTGATAGCTGCGTTGGTCAAAGTCGTCGATCCAGTCACCTCACCATCATAGGTTGCAGTGCAACCAAAGTCAATACATGGAAAATGGCCAAAGAAAGATATCTTCATTAAATCATGGTCTAGTAGTCTGTGGAAGTCAATCTCAGCTTTAGCCAGACCCTCAGGAGTCCTATCTTGTTCAGGATGATGTTTCCAGAGAGAGATTGGAATCCGTTCCCCTAAGTTGCCAAGGAAAGATTCCTTAATCAAATCAAATTTCGACATAACAGGTCTACCTGTGGAGCTAGGAATAATGAGGCTTTCGAAGGGACCAACAAGGTTTATCGCCATCAAACATAAGAGCAGAATACATCCAGACGTTCAAGTCCGATTCAGTATCGGGAGGAGGTCCTTTGTCAGAACTGACTGCTCTATTCGATCCGGAGGCAATCCTTAGTCTGGATGGCATCGACGAGTTAGACAGAATGAGGGCAGAACCCAATCCATACTGGAATCGAGCACGACTAGAGGTCACTTGGAACCTTCCTGTGATGTCGGGATTGCTCAAGAGCCCAAGGATATCGGTTCAGCCTATGCGTCGTGCTACACGTGAGGAACTTCTTTTATTCCACGACCCTTCATATATTGAAACGCTCGAACTCTTCGGAAATATGGGTACAGCGTTCTCCGCTCGTTTTGGGTTGGATACTAATGAGTGTCCAATCTTCCCAGGTGTTGACCAATATGCGAGCTATATTGTTGGTGGAACCATTGACGCAGTGATGGGGGTTGCTGATGGCAAGTTCGAAGACGCTGTATCGTTCTTTGGAGGCCTTCATCATGCGCTAGAGAGCCAAGCGGCAGGCTTCTGTTACTATAATGATTGTGTGGTTGCAATAAAGAAGTACCAGCAAAAATATCCAGGAAAGAAGGTGCTCTATCTTGATACTGATGCCCATCATGGAGATGGTGTTCAGCATGCATTCTATCATGACCCAAATGTCCTGACCATTTCGCTTCACGAGCTGAGTATGGGATTCTTTCCTGGAACAGGCAGAGTTGAAGAGGTTGGTATTGGCGAGGGAAAGGGGTACTCGGTCAATATTCCACTGCCACCTCTCACAGACGATGTTGAATGGTGGCGAGCATTTGAGGATGTTGTCGTGCCGATCTGGCTAGCGTATAAACCGGATTTTGTGTTCTGGGAGGTGGGCGCAGATGGATACATGAATGACCCGCTCACAGACTTGATGTTGACTTATGATACATATCAACGAACATCCAAGACCGTTCGTCAGCTTGTTCACTTAGGAACCAGAAAGTTGGTTGTAACAGGAGGTGGTGGGTACAACGCTGTGGCGGCTGCCAAGATTTGGACTATCATATTGGCAGACATCGCAGACATTGCATTGCCACCGACAATTCCAGCTGAGTGGATAGAGCTGTGTCATAAACATGGTTTCCAAGTAAAGAGAGGGGGATGGACCAGCAGACCTTTCAGAATGCCCAGTGACCAGTATCCGAAAATACGTCGAGCAGTGGATGATACAATAGAGAAAGTAAAGAGTCTTGTTTTTCCAACCTTTGGCTTGGAAGATCAGATTTAGCCAAGACGTAATCTAGCAAGTACACACCTATGTTCGGTTTCATCTAGATAGCTATCATAGATCTCAAATGATTGAAACTCGATTGAAATCTCCTTCTCTGTGAAATAATGATGAGGAATTCCACTTTCCCATCCTTGTTGCGGAACATAGGTTCCCTCCTCCACTTTGACAAGTTTCCAATCATTCTTTTCATTCAGAGGAGCAGGTTTCAATACTGGAAAAGTAACAAAGAGGATACCACCTGGTTTCAGAACTCTCTCAATCTCACTGATTGTCTTTTTGATATCCTTCATCAGATTGTGATGTATAACTTGAACCGAAATAACTGCATCAAAGAAGTTATTATCATAGGGAAATGGGTCCTCCATCTTATGCTCGCAGAGATTAGCGTGTAGAGATTCATCTTTGAGCCATTCTCGAGCCATGCTGAGCGCTTTCGGAGAGGCATCGAAACCGTACACATCAAAACCTAGATGCGTGAGATACACAACATGTCGACCCGACCCACAGCCAAGATCAAGAATTCGTGAACCATTATTTTCCTGTATTAGTTTCACAACTCTTTCCATGTCTGAGTGAGGGTCAGTAAATACCCGACCTCTTTCTGCGAAGATTTTATCCCAAGCTGGCATCAGTGTTCATAATCAACATTCTATAGCTGATATGGATTGCGGCTTGTTGGTCGGTTGAAATAAAAGAGGGAGTTAGACATTACTTTGTTCACATTCCCAAGGTGGACATAGACTTGAACATAAGACGTAGACACTTAGTATTCATTCTTGGCTTAATCATCATGTTTTCGGGGACCGTGTTAGCAGCAAGCGTGCAGAGTGGGTTCGGTTCAATAGCTGTCACAGAGGTTGATTTTCAGGCAGCTGATGGGTCTATGATTCATAGCACACTTCAGAAACCCAATTATGCAACTGACACTGACCCATTACCAGGCGTAGTTGTGATTCATGGCTCACAACAGAACAAAGAGTGGTTGATGGCATTTGGTATTGAAATTGCACGACGTGGATTTGTGGTTCTTACAATCGATGCGAATGGTCATGGTAATTCTGAGCCAGGATCAGGTAGTGGAACAGCAGCGTTGGATTATATCGCATCCTTAGATTTTGTTGATGGTACACAGATTGGCCTAATAGGCCACAGCATGGGGGGTGGTATCGCATGGGCTGCTATAAACGAGTCTAGTGTCTATGTACGGGCTTTGGTTCTTGTTGGTTCTGGGTTTTGGCTAGAAACGCCATATATACCGAACACTCTTTTGGCAACAGGCAACTTTGATTCTCTGTCCAGTTATCCTCATAATCTCACATTATTGGAGCCATACTTCAACGTGACAGGCGTGGTGCCAGATACAACCTACGGTGATTTTGCTAACAACACTGCGAGGAGAGCTGTGTTTCCATCGACTAATCACCTGTTTGAAACTATTGATCCAGTAATTGTCAGCGAGAGTGCTGAATGGATGAAGAACAGCCTGAAGGGAGGGATTGAGGATGAGCACTGGATAGTGAGTACGAGTCTTCTGTATCCATTTTGGTTGGCTGGCGGACTCTTCGGATTGATTGGAGCTCTGCTTACGATTTTCCCATTAATCGTAATTCTGCTTGATACACCCCTCTTCTCGGAGCTGAAAGGGGAACCAAAAGACGAACCAGCCACCAGAAAGTCATTCTATGGATATGGGTTGATTCTAGGACTAATTGGCATCATAACATTCTTCCCATTTCTTGCAGTTGGTCTTCTATTAACAGTAGTAATCCCCTTCCCAACGTTTTATGGATTATCTGTGGTATCATGGATATTGGGGAGTGGACTTGTCGCGTTACTGGCTCTTTTTGTTATCTTACGTTCACGGAGAAAAAGAGCCACGCACGATGAAACAACAAACATGAGTATTGAAGAGTCAGTTCAAACAGTAAGGGGTCTGCTTGGAACAGGAGACAAGAAACCTGTCCCGTATTTGTTAAAGACTCTCGTACTAACCATTATTCTGTTCGGTTGGTTGTACTTGCTGACTTTATTGGTCGATTTTGGACTTGTCTTGGATTTGAGATGCTTCCTTCCTGGACTCCATGACCTTACATTGGGACAGGCAAGATTAGTACCTCTCTATTTTGTGGTATTTCTAGTGTACACATTGGTTGACGGAGCCTGGTTGACAGGTGTTATGTTGCCAGAGAGCTCTGGGACATGGGCAAAGGTTCAGTTGAATTGGACCATGAAATCAGTATTCATCAAGACTATTCCTTATCTCATTCTGATTGCGTACGAATTCCTTGGAGGATACTTGGCAGGGGCACCTGTTGTTCCGCGCACCATTGGTTACTCTTGGTTGTTCTTCTACGCATTCGCACCATGGTTTGCAATATGTACTGTCATCACCATGTTTGCCTATCGCGTGACTGGTAATCGTTGGCTCGGAGCTATGATCAATTCTATTCTGTGTGCGTGGCTTCTTGCATCGATATTAGGCTTGAGTTGGTAGAATGTAACAAGACTGAAGGACCATTTGGAGTCCTTCTGTCACCTCTTTTTCGGATTTGAGAATAACCACTCAATTAATCCCGTACCATGTACCTCTAATTCATCGCACTGATGGGTAGCCATTTCTTCAAAGAGTTCTGTTGTTCCTCCTTCAAATTCACGTGTAAATCTAACATAGCTCGTTGGAGAAATAAGAGAAGACCTCAAAGTATAGCTGCTTCCATCCTTTCCATAGACCTTTGTCAACGCACCAATCGGAAGATTGGATTGTTTCTCATGATAGATGGTGTCAAGGTCGACTTGAATGACAGGAACATGATTACTGGCTGTGCTAATTCCACCTGAGGGGTGCAACTCACCATCTACAGTGTCAAGACGAAGACCTATGGATAACTCATTGAACTGCGCATGAAGCGCAAACCATCTTTCAATATGCCAGTTTCGAAATCCCCAACTCTTGTCACGCTCTCCAAGTCCACTAAACTCCAAAATCTCACCATCAGCTAGTTGGATCTTTCCTCTTACTTCTCCCGACTGTTCGAAGTGACCAGCCCATGAAGTGCCACTTCCCTGACCAAAATCGTAAGCTGGAAATCGACCAGTCCATCGGATGTTGGCGTTGAGATTCCTTCCCTTGTATTTGAGTATCCACTCCTTGAAAGGTTCAACAACCTTGTATGAGAGAACTCCGTTTGAGAGTGACTTATGGAAGTCGTGCGGCACTTCACCATCAGGTTCTACAAAATATACTTCTCGCTGATCATTGTAGAAAAGCGCGAAGACAAATTCCCTCTTTGATATATTTGGAAGAAGACCGATAGTTGAGAATCCTGAGATACCTACACTAAGATCAACCCAGTTGAAATAATAGCTCTCGCGCCATGCAGGATGTTTAGTTGGTTCGTGTGCATATTCATCAGCATCAACGAGCTCACCCATCTTGATCACCTATTCAGGTAATAGGTAAAGGGTTGGGTCTTCCTCCATTTCATCATCGAACCGACCAAATCTGATGAAAGCTGGATCAGCATCATTTTCCATGAAGAATGGCACATATTCATCTATCACTGATTGCGAGATGTTCCAGTCAATCTTGTCTGTGATATTTACTCTATCTGTATATCGAGCAAAGCCTCTCCAGTAAGCTACCGCACCGGCAAGCATGAGTTTTTTCTTGTCCCAGTCTGCGAATTTCATATAGAGCTCTGAGAGAGCTGCCTCTGCTGCCTCTGCATATGCAGGCAACTCGTCAAGTCCTAGGGGAGCAACTTTTGCTCCTCGTTCTGTATAAGCTGCAATATTGGTGACAAGATTCGAGTAATCTCCAGGTTCAATATTCATTGTACCAATATCATTGAATTTGGCTGATGCACCCTTAATCGTCATAGCCACACCCAACTTTGCGGATGGTAATTTTGCCTCAGTATCGGACCATGGTAGCCAGAGATGACCTCTCCCATCATGTAGTCTGGTGAACTCTGTCAAGACAAGAATCTCATCATTTGAGAATGGATATGGTCCGTGGTCTATAAGCTTCGCACGTGCCTCACATTCGTCCATAAACGCATAGAGTTCGACCTGCCCCATGATACGCCTGATTTTCTTAACTTGTTCAGTGTTAACAGACTCAAGATTGTCTTTTATCCAGCTCAGAGTATCTTCACTAAAAGCAAGATTCTTTCTCTCAGAACTCGCAACAGTCGGTTCTCCTGTATTGAAATAATTGATGCCTAACCTATACCATTGGTTAAGCATCCACTGCCATTCTTTCTGCTTTTCCTCATCCTCGTGTCTTGGATCATTATTACATTTGTCGAAGACAATCCCCATGCGTCCAAGAGAATAATAGAGCCAGAGATAGGTGATGGAGAGCGCGTGTATCTCAGATAGCAGAGTCTTACTCTGTTTCGCAAGATCTTCTGGAGTTATTTTTGACCAGACATGGTTCATCACATCGTAAAGATTGTAGTAAGTATGATAGCATGATACTGAGATGTACTCGTTTGTCGGAAATATTTCAGACTCGAGAAGCCCACGTTCAGCCAAAATATCTGAAAAGGTGTCAGAGATATGTTTTATCATCCTGTTCGTGTCGCCTATGTCCAATGTTTGCACTCTCATCAAAGGTCAATATTCGATTCTAAATCGGAGTCCACGTAGAAGTGGGTATTAAGCATTTCAGAATGCTAACGCGAAGCTTTTTACATACTAATTAAGTCACGCTGAGAAGGCTGTGGACGGATGATAATTTGAGAGAAGTTGCAAGAGGTCTTATTTCATTGAAACTCTCTGCTGAGGGGGAGCTTAGATATATCACTACTATGAGGGAGGTGATTGAGCTACTAAAGGAGGGAGCTGATGGCAAAATAGTCCTCGTGAATGATGGTGGCACGACATTTCTTGCACCAGTTCTTTCAAAACTTGCAGGGGTGGTGTGTATAACTGGAGCTCTTGGGTCACATTTAGCTATTGTCACAAGGGAGTTTGAAATACCCGCACTTATGGGCACTAAAATTGAGAGTCCTGAAGAGTTAGACAGAAAAAACGTGATGATTCAACCCGATGAAGGAATCACAGGGGTATTATTTATCACGGAGTGAGTGATTGCTTGAAAATGGTTCATACTCTTGAGATGATTCAACCAGATGAAGTTGAAACTCACGGAGGAAAAGCTGTAAATCTAGGAAAACTTGCGCAAAGTGGTTTTCTGATTCCGAGAGGCTTTTCGATTTCCACTGACGCGTTTACTCAAATGGTAGAGAGTAGCCATGATTTGATTAATTTCCTGAAAAAGGTGGACGATTCAGAAGATTTTGAAGAAATCTTAGAGATTTCTGAAAATCTGCAAAGGCTAATAGAAGAGTACCAAGTGCCAAAAAGACTGGAGTCTGAGATATCGCTTGGTATCCAAAACCTCAAAGAACTGAGCGTGAGTAGTGAGCTTGGTTTTGCTATACGATCGTCAGCAACGATAGAAGATCATAGCGACGTTTCGTTCGCAGGACAGGCAGAAAGCTACCTCTGTGTAAAAAAACACTCAGAAATAATCGAGTTTGTGAAGAAAGTATGGCAGTCTGCATTCTCTGAGCGTGCCATAGTCTATCTAAAAGCAAAGGCAATTCCAATTAGGCAGTTGAAGGTAGCAGTTGTTGTTCAGGAAATGATTCCTGCAGAAATTTCAGGAGTAATGTTTACAGCAAATGTCGTCAACAATAATGCGGATGAGCTTTTAATCAATGCAACATGGGGCTTAGGTGACTGTCTTGTTTCAGGAAAAATCGTGCCTGACACCTATGTCTTGACAAAGAGCCCATTCAGTGTGATTCAACGTACTGTGGGTGAAAAAGAACTAACATCAAAGCTAGAAATGAATCAACTAGTCCTGATAGAAACTCCAAAGGATAGACAGTCAAAATACACGCTTGATGATGAAACTCTGTTCGATATCGCAGAGATTGGACTAAAGATTGAGAATGTGATGGAGTGCCCACAGGATATCGAGTGGTGTATCAAACCAGATGGTGTTCTAGTAATCCTTCAGTCAAGGCCAATTACTACACTTAGCGTGCCTTCATCTCATAAAGAGTGACACCAGGGTTAACGGTAATTGCATGTTCAGGGCAAATTGTAACACACTTCATGCAACCAGTGCATTTTGAAAGCCAAATGGCGTCAATCCTCCAGACCTCTGGATTGTGGGGATCTGGATGGTCCTCAAGTGTCGGATGCATCAAAAAGACAGCTGGGTCACAGATGAGTAGGCACTTTCTACATTCACGAGGGTCAGTGCTTGCACCTGAGTGACACTTTGAGTAGTCAATTGTGATTTTTGTCTTCTTTACCATACTAGTCACCTCAGTATTTTCCAGCCTGTCCTTGAACAGATTCTCTTGGAATCAAATTGAGAGCGTCATGCTTGCATGCGTGTCGACAAACTCCACAACCGAAGCATTTGTCCAAATCAACAATCACTCTGTTCACTGATGGCAAGTATCTTAGCGCATTGAACTGACACATCCTTACACAGGACTTACAGCCTTGGCACTTATCGATGTCAATATCAATCAGGTACTCAGCCTTGTATACTGTACGTAGGCCAAAGTCATTCCTAAGACGCAGTCCGCCGCATTCTGGAGTTTCGCAGGAGCAAATCGCATTGATATAAGGAACTGGTTGGAACCAGACAGATGCAACATAACCTCTCTCATTCTGTTCTTGCAGGGCCTGAATAGCCTCTTCACGATCGAGTTTGTACTTCACATCCTCAGGAATGTATCGAGTATGTTTCTCAATCACTTCGGAGAGTTGCCCAAAGTTGATGCAGACAGCGTCTTTAACTCCCCTTTGCATCCATCTACATACACAGTAGTTCTTAATGATTGGCTCAGCAGCCAGATTTCCCATGATGTGTTGAGCGTCCTCTAATGGGATGACTTGTCCAAAGTGACCATCAGCTCTCACTGGATTCCTATTCTTCTTCTCGCTTTGGATTTGCCCTTCAACAACTTTGCGGATGACACGACCGATAATGGGCATTTGCATCTTGTAGCCCAAACCGATTGAGTTGAAACCCATAATTTTTCGGATGAAGAGGGTTTCCATATTCTTCCATTGCTCGTCCAGGTATTCTCTGGCGTTGTACTCATCTGCTAGCTCATCCTTGTACAGTCTAGCGTTTTCATACCATTTGCCGCCATCGCCGTGTTTGAAGCACCACTCGCACATTACCATCGCCTATTTCTTTGTAGTCTATCTCGACTCGAGATGCGATATTTAAAAATCCCGTATTTAACTAACAAGAATTCGGAAAAAGTTCGTTCTGGAGGGAAAAAGCAATTCGTATCAAGAAGGCTTTTTTTCACAGAGTGTAGAATTGGAATTTAGTTTCTCAAGTTGGCTGTGTGTGCACAATGATTAGACTGATGGGTGTTCTGACCATAGGAGGCGTACCTATCAAGTTTAAGAGCTCAATGGAAGCCGAGGGGGAACTAATTCTTGGACCATTGATTGAAGCTACCAAAGCACTGAGCGATATAATGGGTAGTGGTGAAGTCAGGCGACTAGCGTTTAAAGACAACACACTGATTGTCACTGAAACAACAAAGGGATTTACTGTGGTAGCCCTGGTGAGCAAAGCAGAGGACTACATGGACAGTCTCCTTCGTGTGATTGCAGAGAAGATAGACGAGTCCGAAATTCAATTTGCTGACGGATCTGTAAATGAATTGCAGAAGATTATCGTTGAACGGATTCTTAATCCCTATGTCAGAGACCACATTGAAGTTTCGTTTCCTGATGCGCTTTCAAATACTTGGAATCCAGTCTATGAGGTATTAAAGAACCATGATCAATTTGCTGAGATAATCCAAGAAGTCGATGACCTGCTAGCTAGACCAGAGTCTGAAAAGAGATGGACCCAATTCAGGAAAGAGTCCAAAGGATCATTGAATGATGCATTAGCCCATGCTCTGAGAGGAGAGTTCGATAAAGCATGTGCAATTGCATTGGATAATGAAGGGGTAGTAGCAGGAATATTTAGTATAAAGATGGGTGCTTTGGCACATTCGATGACCAAAGCAATCCCCCCAACTCTGGCAGAGTTGAGAAAAACAGCTGCAACATTATCTGATGATCATCTTTTCACTGATTTTGTAAAGATACTGGTGGGGTCTGTGGCGGGGGAGGTCATTCCTGCAGACTATTCTCGTGTCTTCAGAGAGTCAATGAGTCATTTTGAGTTCATTGACGATGATGATCACCTTATGCTTGGTTTTCTCTTCCTTGACCCTCGAGTGGTGGACTATCCAGAATTTTCTGAGAGTCTTCTTGAGCTATACAGAGGAAAATCAGAGGTCTATTGTTCATTTATTGAAGCAATTCAAGATCGAAACAACATTTTCGCTAAACTGTATTCCATAACAAGTTATGATGGATTTAAGGAAGAACTTGGTTTGTATAAGGCTCAGATATCAAATATTCTTGGAAGTATAACATGGGTGACAAATGAAGAATTGATGTGGGAGTTGCAGAAGGAGGAGAAAGGAATTGAGATTGGAATCACAGCTTCACTTAGGTTGCAGAACTATATTGCAGTACTTATAGCTTTGACTGAATCACCAGTCTTGTCGATTGGCGAAAGGAAAGAATTTCTTGAAGAGGTTCTCATGCTATATCGTGATTATTTTAGAGCGTTGATGACGACAAATATCCCTCTTTTCGCGTACACATTAGATAGTGTTTTTCAGAGTGTTGGTGTTGCCCATGCAGAGTATTATTTCCTGTCCACTGGCGATGCAAGGAACCAACATATTCGTCGAACTATAGAATTCTTAGGAGATATTTATGAGACAATGGTCGAAGAGTGGCCAAAGGCTCGTGTTCGCTTCTCACTCTTTGTTGTGACCAATTCAATATCTCCTGTTCTCGCACGAGCTGGAGAACTCCCAGAAACCGAGATTCGATTAATGTATGCAGCAATGCAACTTCTTGACGTGAACACAATTGATGCAACACAAATCACCCGGCCTACCACTTACGCCACATATCTGGGAAATACAAATACTTCACTCACTGCCCTAGCTTCAAGACTGCTAAAAGGTGAGGTTCGTGAAAAAGTCCTCAAAGATTGTGTGGATGTTGCGTTGGATGTGCAGGAATGGTTCTTGTCATTTGGTGAAGTGATACGGGATGATGCAATGTCTGCAAGTTATCATGCATCCTTGATTGCAGATACGGTGGATGTAGGTGAGTTAAGAAAGATTCTTGACAGAGTTATTGACTTGAACAGAATCATAGTGCAGGACCCAACCAAATTCGATTATGAGCTGGCAATGATGTCTGTCCCTCTTATGGATCTCTTATCCAATTCATGGAGGAGATTGGCTGATGAGAAGTATCTTAGGGTGGCAAAGAGCACATATGATTCGGCCATTTCAGCTTGGAAAAAGTATGGATTCCATGAGAAGGCGGAGAATTTCAAGAAGTCGTTCAGTCATTCCTTAGAGTCCTAATAGATGAGTAGTAACATCCCAGAGTTGTTTCTGAAGTTCAGTATCATATGAGGTTTCTGAGGTTTCAACAATCTCCTTCTTGGCAAAACACTTCCCGGTCACACCTTCAACATCAGGTGATGCCGCTACATAGACTGGGGTTTCAGCGCCTTCTTTAGCACTGAGCTGGAAAGGTTTCATCATCCCAAACATGATTCGAGACATCATACTACCAGTGTTGCGACCAAGATTAGTAGCCACAAAGCCAGGGAGAACCACATTAACCGCTACACCTGTATCTTTCAAACGGTGAGCCAGCTCGTAGGTATGCATGACAACCATGAGCTTTGTATTTCTATAGACGTTCATGGATTTGTAGGATGACTCACTCTGTAAATCATCCAAATCTAATTTCGCTGATTTATGGAGTCCGGAGGAGAGATTAATCACTCTGGAGGAGGCAGTCTTTTTCAACAAAGGCAGAAGTTCGTGTGTGAGAAGAAATGGTGCAAGATAGTTTACAGCAAATGTCATCTCGAATCCTTCAGCAGTCACCTGTCGTTTATTGAAGACAGCTCCCGCATTATTCACAAGGACATCTAGTCGATCATACCTGTTCATAAATTCTAGAGCGAACCTCCGGATCGAATCCATTGAGCACATGTCACAAATCATTAGGTCCACAGAGTCATTTCCGCTCTGTTGGATGATTTCAGAACGAGCATTTTCGCCCCTTTCCTTGTTTCGAACAACCATGACAACTTTAGAACCCATTTCTGCTAGTGCTAACGCTGTTTCTTTTCCAATACCGGAATTGCTACCAGTAACAATACAAACTTTGTCCTTCAAGGTCAGCTCTCCAAGATGATGCATAATAGCTTGTAGAAATCTGAGTGAGTGACTACCTTCATTAAGATGTGGGTATGCCTGGTGGTCTATGTTTCTTGTTGAGAACATTGTTGGCTACCTAGCCTGGGCAAACACTTCAATCTGGAAGATAGTGGAAACTCTCAGTGATGATGAGTTTGAACGATCTCTTGCAGAGAATGTAGGTAGTATTCAAAGAAGGTATATTCATCTGGCTGAGGACTCTTGGGAGTGGTATCATGATTGGCATGGAGATCACCCTCAAGAGCCCGATTTCTATAATATGACAAGAGGTGAGCTCTATCAGTTCATTTCTGACTATATGGACAAATGGCAAACTGCAATTGTAGAGAGGAATATCGAAGAATTCACGGATGAACGAGCAGGAAAAGTGGTCGTGATGACCATAGATGAGATATTATTCCATTTGGTGAACCATTTCACATACCATAGAGGACAGATTGCTATGGGTTTGAAGATACTTGGAAAAGAGGTTCCTATGACTGATTATGTTCCCTACAGATTCTCTGTGATCCAATAGACGAAATTGGTGGACTAAATAAGGTAAATATTGGTACGTATAACTTAGGTTCTCCTATATGAGAATTCGTTGATTTGTAATAGGGTGAAAGATTGAATCAGTAAGTGATTCCATGTTCAACATAGTATTTCATAAGAGTGAGTGCTTCACCCCAACCAGCAGCACATTCCAGTAGGGCAGCCCGACCAGATGGTGTATCATGATAGCCATACTCTCTTAGCCGAACAATCGTCCCTTCTTCGACTGGTTCAAAGTCAATCTCGATAGTTGTTGCATAAGTTGGATTATCAGAATACCATTGAAACACGAAACGTTCAGGTCGCCTAGCCTCCAGCACCGGACACTTTGCTTCAGCCGTATATTTATCTGGACCCCAATCTTTCCAACGAAGCGTTATGCTACCACCAGCTCTAGCATCAACCTCTGATCCAATAGTGAACCACGCATCCAAACCTTCAGCAGTGGTCAGAGCATCGTAGACCTCTTCTGGTTTAGCTCGGACTAATGTGTTCTGCTTGATCTCAGCATCAATCAGTTTAGTCATGCAATCTCACCATGTTTATTCTTAACTATAGTTATACTATTTGTTATAAAAAAACCTTCTGTAACAGACCCAAAATGGGTTTTGAATCAAGAATCAAGTGGTTCCGTTGCAGGCTCATCTGCTGTTTTGTCTGGTGCTTCATTTGTTGATGTTTTTCTTGCAATCACAGGTTTCTCTACCTCGCCCGCGGCGAGTCCTCGTGCAAACCGTTGAATGAAACCAACAGACCTTCTCTGTGACGCTTCATTCAAAAAGACAACAGGCATTATGAAAGCCATTATTAACAGCGGAATTCCGAGAGTCCACAAAGAACCAAAAAGAAGTTTGTCTGCTGTTAGTGTTACACCATAGACTATGACTGGAGTGATAAAGTGGGCACTGATCATCGCTATTGGAAATGAGAATAGGGAATATCCTCCAAGCATACTACTATACCATCGACCAACGCCTTCTGTGTCGGGGCATTGACGTGCATTTAATTGTCCCTCTTTGAGATGCGTTACTATTCCAGCATCATTGAGGATCCAAGTCGGAACAAAAAATGCCAAGGCGATAGGCATGATTATGAGAGCACCCATTAAAGTTACGCTTAATGAAACTAGATATGATTCATCAGGAAGAAGAGCGTCATATGGAGCAACAATTAGTCCCCTAATGAGCCCTACGACTAAGCCTGATGAACTGACACTAAAAAGTGCAGGAGCGACACTCCTACGAATCATTCGGTAGCCTCCAAAATCTTGGCCAATATCCATGATACTGAAATTGTAGGTTGCGGATTTTATTATTCTGCTGCTTGTGAGGAAAAGAGCAGCAAGGGGAAGTGTAATGATGTAATATTCTATCGCAATGATGGGGATGGCTATTCCAAGGATGATCAAGATGTCTGTAAAGAGCGAGCCTTCGATAAACGGAAAAAATTCGAAAGATGGGAGTATTGACGTCACTTGGTAAAAGACGTATATCGAAAACGCTATGCCTCCAATGGAGAAGATAGTTGGAAACACAAACCTTGCCTTACCCATTTTAAATCAAAACTCCGTGTCATTCATCCTATATAACTCAACTTGGTGATATTTAGATTGTATTCAGACGAAGAGGTTTAAATCACACTCTGCAAAGTATCATGAAGCGATGGCGCTTCCAATAGGTTCGAACTCGAGCAGATTTGTGGCTTTTGTGGCTGTTTTTACAGCAATGATTGCAGTTTTGGATGCAATTCCCACGATACCCACGTTCTATGCTGGAATTTGGGACAGCTGGCCGTTCTTGTTGAGTCCTATTGTTGGAATCTTATTGGGACCCTACATAGGGGCCTTATCTGTGGGATTGGGCTGTTTCTTGGGACATATGATATACTTCCGAGACCCTACTGAGCTTCTATTCATGTTGGGATTGCCTCTGGGAGCAGCTATGGCAGGTTTTGTATATCAGCAAAGATGGCGTCCAGTTTTTGGAATCTATACTGCAATGCTTCTTGGATACTTCATTTATCCGGTTTCGTGGGAACTACCGCTATGGGGAATTTGGGATGTGCTTGTTGGATATGGTGTATTACTGATCTACACTTTAGCAACATCACGCGGTGTTTGGTCGGACACAAGTGAATGGCATAAGTTGCTGTTACTCCTATTCAGCAGTGCAATTGCTCTGGAAGCAGATATCCTGTTTCGAATCTTTGTACTAGTCCCAGGGCAAACATACTGGTTCTTCTACGGATGGACACCCAACGAACTTTATTACATATGGTTGGGTGCGGGATTCATTACACCAATCAAGGTTGTATTAGCGTGTATAGTTGCTGTGACTCTAGGTCGGCAATTGTTGCGAGTTCTTGAACAACATGGAGATTCAATAATAGTGGATGATACTGGCGCACAACCAAGCTATACTTCAGCAAGAGTCGAGTCTGAAGATGTATCATGACGTCGCATCGGGAACCAACCAGCCCAAGAGAGTGTGAGGAAGACAATGAGTGAAATAATAGCCCATGAACCGTAAGTAACTAGCTCATATAATGGATAGTTGGTTGATATTCCTATCATAGGGAGAAGATAGAGATCGATAATGACCCAT
Source organism: Candidatus Thorarchaeota archaeon SMTZ1-45 (assembly GCA_001563335.1). Lineage (GTDB taxonomy): Archaea > Asgardarchaeota > Thorarchaeia > Thorarchaeales > Thorarchaeaceae > SMTZ1-45. The sequence continues at coordinate 28,627 of LRSL01000047.1, forward strand.
GCAACGAACAGAGAGATTGCAGCAGCTGTTCCAATGATCCGTCTTGGATTGTCAGTATTCAGATCCATTATTCTCACTGATAGAATTGCAAGATGTGGGGGTTTTCTATGTTGTCCTATGAGCTATTTACTGTGGAATAGAACCTCAGGATATCTAGCGAAGGTCCATCAAAGAGGATAGATATAATTCCATTGAGATGCTCATTAAAGAGTGTCAACCAAGAGAATTCGATGAGAGAAGAGTTCTTCTATTGAAAGGAAATTCGAACAGTTAATCGCACCACAAATAAGATATTAAAATTCAGTATTTTTGTATCGATTCTTACATGGAGATTGAAGATATGCCAATACGTTTCATTTCAAGATTATCAGATTATGACAAAAAGCATCTTGGTTTCATTGTCCCAAAGTATGTGATGAATTTTTATCAACTCAAGCCTGGGCGATATAAAGGAGGCGTCAGTCTGTCACATGGGGATGTCACTAGCTGCGGAATAAGTCTCACTAAGTTCAGACACACTCTTCGGGGAAGACTACCTCCAAATGTTGGAAAGAAGGGTGCAATCTCAGAGGTATGGATTTATCGTGATACCTGGATTGCGCCTAAAGAAAAATAACGAATTATTTAGCTTTGAAAATTAAAAACAGGAAGAGAGAAGCCCTTTTGGGCACTCTCTTTCGGCTATACTATTTGATTCGTTCTCTGACCAGAGTTTCAACGACTGTCGGATCAGCTAAGGTTGTGACATCACCAAGGTCCTCAATCTGACCAGCAGCAATGCGCTTTAGGATTCGACGCATAATCTTACCTGAACGGGTCTTAGGTAGTGCATCAGCCCACTGTATCTTCTCTGGAGTGGCGATTGGACCTACATCAGCACGAACATGATTCCTTAGCTCGAGCTTTAGTGCGTCGGTCTTCTCTACACCCATCTTCAGAGTGACAAAGCAGTAGATGCTTTCACCTTTGATTTCATGGGGGAATCCAACCACGGCACACTCTGCCACTGCAGGATGCTTGACCAGAGAGGATTCGATCTCGGCAGTACCTAGTCTGTGGCCAGAAACCTTCAGAACGTCATCAAGGCGACCCATAACAAAGTAGTAACCATCCTTGTTGAAACGGGAACCATCACCAGTGTAGTACATTGGATCTCCATTATCAGGGTTCTTAAACTGGACCCAATAGGTATCAACAAATCGCTTATGGTCACCATAAACTGTCCTCATGAGACCAGGCCAAGGTTTCTTCATGCAGAGATACCCACCCTCATTCGCTCCAACTGGGACACCATCCTCTGCTACAATCACTGGATCGACTCCAAAGTAAGGAAATGTACATGACCCAGGGATGGTGGGCGTTGCACCAGGTAGCGGAGTAAGTATAACGCCGCCAGTTTCGGTTTGCCAGTAGGTGTCAACAATCGGACACTTTTCCTTTCCAATCATCTTGTGGTACCAAATCCAAGCTTCAGGATTGATTGGCTCACCGACAGTACCAAGCAAGTTCAAGGATGAGAGGTCATGCTTAAAAACTGGCTCATCACCGAATCTCATCAGTGCGCGGATAGCTGTTGGAGCAGTATAGAACTGATTGACTTTCCACTTCTCGACTTCAAGCCAAAAGCGGTCGTTGTCAGGATAAGTAGGTACAGACTCAAACATCATTGTAGTTGCTCCAGCTGAGAGAGGACCATACACAATGTAGGAGTGCCCTGTAATCCAACCGATGTCAGCTGTACACCAATAGACATCACCCTCATGCCAATCAAAGATGTGCTTGAAGGTGTGGGTCGTGTAAGTCATGTATCCACCAGTTGTGTGAAGCACACCCTTTGGTTTACCAGTTGAACCGGATGTGTATAGAATGAACAATGGGTCCTCTGCATTCACCCACTCGGGCTCGCACTTGTCATCAACTTTCTCGTATTCCTCATGGTACCAGAAATCTCTCCCCTCGGTCCACGGAACATCAATCCCGACTCTCTTGACAACAAGAACCTTCTCGACCATTGAGAGGCCTTCAACTGCTGTATCGGCCCCAGCTTTCTGTGGAATAGTCTTGCCAGATCGGAAATAACCATCAGCTGTGACAAGTAACTTACCCTCACAGTCTAGGATTCTGTCTTTGACAGAGTCAGCGCTGAAGCCACCAAAAACAATACTGTGTACAGCACCAATCCTGACACATGCAAGCATGATGATTGCAAGCTCGGGAATCATGGGGAGATACATAGTAATCCTATCGCCTTTCTTTACGCCGAGGTTCTTCAGAACATTTGCTGCTTTGTTGACCTCGCTAAGGAGCTCACTGTAAGTGTAAGTCTTTGACTCCTCGAGGGGTTCTCCTTGCCATATCAGAGCAATCTGGTCACCCTTACCTGCCTCGACATGCTTGTCAAGACAGTTGTAAGCCATATTGGTTACACCGTCTTTGAACCAGGAAAACCGAATATTTTTGACGTCTTCCCACTCAAATCCCTTGGTTGGCTCTTTCTTCCAATAACAAAGTTCCTTGGCTGCTTTGAGCCAGAATTCATCAGGATTTTCGACAGACTCCTTCCAGATCTTCATTCGCTCATCGTGGCCCTTAACATAAGCCTTGTCTACGAAGCTCTTTGGGGGGTCGAACCGCCTTTCTTCCTGGCTATAAACTGAAATCTTCTTCTCTTCTGACAAGTATGTCACCTAATGTTGTCAATATGATGGCCGACGAGCAAAATATAGACTATATGAAGCTTGTCAAATATCACGTAGTTTCATGAAATAAGGGCACAACATAGAACACTCATAAAGTAACTAGAAAAGTGGAAAAGAGAGGAATGAGGTCAAGGAGAAACCCTCGACCTCTGTTTTCAACCGATTATTTACTCCGTTTGGATTTCAAGACCAGTGTGAACAAGACTGCTATAATGGCAAGTACTCCAGTCACAATAAAGGCCATGAAGTAGGAGTCAGTTATATCAACGATAGGACCAGCTACGAATGCGCCAGTGATTCCAGCAATTCCGTATGCTGTGAACATCACACCATAGTTCTTACCAACATTCTTGCTTCCAAAGAAATCTGCAGTGGCTGATGGGAATAATGCAAAATTGCCGCCGAAGCAGAAACCAATCAATGAAGCAATACCCATTACTGCAACCCAGCTGATGCTGATTGTAGACATCCATGCAAAGGCAAACATTCCCAAGGCGAGCACTATGAACATCAGAATCATGGTATTCTCACGACCTAATTTGTCAGATGTGGCACCCCAGACAATTCTTCCTGCAGCATTGAGTAAGCTCATGACCCCTACTATCACAACAGCATCAGCTGTAGCATCAATTGCCAGAGCAGCTGTCTTGACATTGCCCAGTGTCATTAGGCCTGCAGTTGCTGCAAACACAAACATTAGCCAGAGGAGCCAAAAGGTAGATGTCCGAATCATTTGACCCGGCATCATCCCAGTACCAGCACCATCAGCTATGGTTGAGGGAGGTGTATAACCAGCAGGAAGCCACCCCTCAGGGGGATTTGTGAGAAGTTGGGATCCAAACACAACAAGTATGAGGTAAACAATACCGAGTATCAGCATAGGCATTCCAATATTAGCGGTGGTTGGTACATTGTAGATGTTCAACAAGAACTGTTCAACATATCCAAACACCAAAGCACCAGCACCAAAACCAGCAACAGCAATACCAGTGATTGTCCCTTTTTTATCTGGGAACCATTTGACCAGAGCTGCAATTGGACAGACATATGCAAAACCGATACCCGCTCCACCAATTATACCATAAGTGATGATGAGGTAGATTGTACCTAGAAGTGCATCAGACCCTGCGATTTGATCAACAAAGAACGCAAGAATATAACCTACACCTAAAAGGATACCACCAACTGTAGCAACCTTTCTAGGACCAACACGGTCCTGCCATCTTCCTGCAAATATCATGAATAATGCGAACGAAGCCAATCCGGCTGCAAATGGCAACTGTGAATAGAGAGAGGGCCAGAGATATACACCAACAGGGGGACTTCCTCCATTCAGAGCAGTCTGGAAGAAGGACCATGCGTATATCGAACCTAAGCACAGTTGTACAATAAGCGCACCGAGAATAACAAGGTTCCTGTTACCAATTTTCTCATCAGACATAATCAAATTCACCCGTCACAATGTCAGGTTTTGAGCGGCTGGCGGGACCTACCCCACTAAAAGCCTTCCGAATTGTCATATATTGAATTAAGTCACTAGCAAATGCCTATATGCAACTTCCTTATCGAAGGAGCCATTGAGAAGAGGTAATCTGCAATGAGTAAGAGTGATTGGACTCAAACATACAAGAAAAAGGTCGTTAATGCTTCAAAGGCAATCAAGAAGATTAAACGTGGTGCAAGAATCTTCTTGGGGACAGGTTGTGGAGTTCCATATCATCTTGTCCAGGAACTAGCAAAAAATGCTGATCAAATGGCGGACAATGAAATTGTTCATCTTCTGACTCTTGGGGATACACCATCAGCTGATCCAATGTTTCAAAACCAATTTCGACATAACACGTTTTTCGTTAGTTCAAACATCCGAGAAGCAGTTTCCGAGGGGCGAGCAGATTACACTCCGATGATGCTCTCTGACATTCCGCAACTTTTCAGGCAAAAGAGAATGCCCCTTGATGTGGCAATGATTCAAATCAGTCCTCCGGATCGTAATGGATACAGCTCCTTAGGCATCTCTGTAGACATCACAAAATCTGCAGCTGAAAGTGCGGATGTTGTCATTGCACAGGTAAATGAGAAGATGCCAGTCACTCATGGTGACTCATTCATAGATGTTCGAGATATTGATTATTTAGTTCCCTATAATGAGCCATTGAGGGAATTTGAGGCTGCTGAGATCGATGATACAATCGACAAAATAGGTCGCTATGTAGCCAGAATTGTTGAGAATGAATCAACACTAGAGCTTGGAATAGGTGCGTTGCCTCAATCTGTGTGCAACAATCTATTGGAAACGGGAGTACAAGATCTTGGAATACACACAGAGATGTTTAGTGACAGTTTGATTCAACTCATTGAACAGGGTGTTGTCACAAACAAGAAAAAGTCGATTCATCGAGGAAAGGTGATTGCAAGCTTTGCTATGGGTTCAGAGAAACTCTACACCTATATCGACGACAATCCAATGTTTCAGTTTCATGATACAGCATATGTGAATGACCCCTATGTCATCGGGCAGAACAAAAAGATGATAGCTATAAACTCAGCTCTAGAGGTAGATCTCACCGGACAGGTTTGCGCAGACTCTATTGGACACAGATTCTATAGTGGTATTGGAGGGCAGGTTGACTTTATTCGTGGTGCGAAGAGGTCTCAGGGGGGAAAAGCTGTAATCTGCATGCTCTCCACAGCAATGGATGGGGAAGTTTCGCGAATCGTGCCGCGCTTGAGTGAGGGCGCGGGAGTTGTTACCACCCGTGGAGATGTGGATGTTGTCATCACAGAGTTTGGTCTTGCAAATCTACATGGAAAGAGTATTCGAGAGCGTGTTCTGTCACTCATTGCCATTGCACATCCCAAATTCAGAAACGATTTACTGGAGGCCGCTAAGAAGATGCATTATGTCTTCGAGGACCAGGTTCCATTCCTTGTTCAAGGGACATACTTCGCCTCAGAGTATGAGGTGCAAGAAAATTTCAAGACTGCAGAGGGGTCAATTGGAGTTCAGTTTAGGTTGATTAGACCAGATGATGCTGATAGAATCAAGGAGCTTTTCTATGACTTGAGTGAAGAGAGCATCTACTTCCGATTTCTCACCCCACTGAAAACATTGCGTCGACAGACATTGCAGGATTTCTATAATGTTGACCAAGCAATTGACATCAGCGTAGTGGCGGTTGTGAAGTCTGGTGAAGAGGGAGAAACTGAGAAGATTATTGGTGCTGGAAGATACCTCTTGAACAGGAGTACAAATGAGGCAGAGTTCGCTCTTCTTGTACAGGATGAATACCAAGGCATAGGAATCGGTACATTCCTGTTGAATCATCTCATGAGGATTGCCAAGAGTAAAGGAGTTGAGGCGTTCATTGCTTATGTACATCCTCAAAATCAGCCAATGATTCGATTCATTCATAAAACCGGGAAGGTTGTTGAGAGCAAGCTTTCGATACAGGATGATGAGTATCTCTTTCGACTCAAACTGTGAGTTTTGCACAGCTCACTAAACTCAAAGGCAGGCTTATAGAACTGTGTTTCTGAGTGTGTTGGAATATGGCCAATATCCTTCTCAAAACCGGGACTCTGATTGTTGGTGATGGTAGGACTCTGGATGATACAGCAGTCTTAATCAAGAGTGGTATAGTTTCTGAAGTTGGCCAGGATCTGAAAAGAGAATCTGAGATGGAGGTTCTTGATTATTCAGACCGAGTCGTAATGCCGGGGATTATTGATACTCATGTTCATGTGGGGTATGATGGTATCGCAGCAGATCCCGATGAGGTCAGACTGCTCACTGACGAATTCCTCTCAATTCGTGGGGGTGTTGTCGTTGAACGTCTTCTTAACCATGGGATCACTACTGCAGGGGATGCCGCTTCAAGAGGGAATATTTCTTTTGCAGTGAGAGAAGCAATCGAGAAGGGGATTGTAAATGGTCCAAGACTTCTAGTGTGTGGTCGAATGATATCAATCACTGGAGGCAGAGACCCAATGTCGGGATATAGTGAAGCTAATGGTGTTGATGACGTAAGACGTGCGGTCAGAGAAGAGATTGCACGTGGGATACACTTCATCAAACTCGCATCCACTGGTGCAATATCTGCTATGCATACTGAGAGCATGAGCCCTCAATTCAATCTTGATGAATTACAAGCTGCCGCTGAGGAAACTCATAAGGTTGGAAAGATGGCACACGCTCATGCATATGGGGATGTTGGAATAAGGAATACAATTCTTTCTGGAGTAGATGTTCTTGTTCATGGACATCCCTTGAATAGAGAGAACATTGACCTGATGAAGGAACATGGGACTATGTATATGCCAACTATTGTGACCTACTACGAATCGCAGCTCCATCATGATGATGGTGACTTGCCTGAGTATATGGTTCGAAAAGAGAAAGAGATCTACCCACTCATAGAAGAAGGGGTCAAGAATGCTGTAACTGCTGGGTTGAAGATGGTCCTTGGGTCAGACTCAGGAATGCCATATACACCATTTGGACCTTCATCTATGGAGGAGATGGAGCTGATGGTGAGAATTGGTGGACTGCCTGAAATGGATGCCATTGTCGCAGGAACTCTGAATGCTGCAAAGGCACTTAAGATCGAGTCACAGATAGGAACCATCGAGCCTGGCAAATCTGCGGATTTGCTGGTTCTTGCTCCAGGAAAGAATCCATTGAAGGACATTAGACTCCTTCAGAGTCCTGAATCTATTGAACGAGTGATTCTCAAAGGGAAAACTGTAATCGAACATTAGATGTAAGTGTGACGAATCTGGGCAGGGCGTCCATTAACATGGATTGTTTCAAGAAATGTTGACATAGAGTCATTCGGAAAGTCGTATCCCTGGTCAAGAATTTCCTGCTTTAGAGTTTTAAATACCTCAAGTATAGTTTCGAATCTTGGATCATCTAGAGCATTACAGAATAGCTTGTAGTTTTCATCAGACATGTCCATTTGCTTCACATGAGGAGTCCACCACTTTAGAGGCGGAGTCCATGATTTCTGTATTGTAAACCACAGATTAACTGCTGCTACAACTGCGCGGAAGACATTCAATCTTGAGTCATATTTGAAGCCCCGTCGTTGATTGATATCTGCGTAGCCAAGAGCACCAAGGAGTGTGCAGTACTTATTCTTGAGACGGTCAAGATGCTCCTCTTCTGGATATCTAGCAAGTTTTTTCCTCCATTCCTCAAGTTTTCCAGTTGGGTCGTGTATAACGACTCCTTCAACATATGGAGAGTGGTCCATGTCCAAGGGAGAGTCTATCTGCTGTCTGAACCATGCATCAGATATTGGGGAGAAGTCAATTACAAGTTTTCGAGGGGCAACGGATTCATCAAATTCTAACCAAAGTGTATCTTTCAATTCAAGACTATCATAGTACTCTTCGGTGACATAGATCAGAGCATCCCAATCAGTGGTCGGCGCACCAAATCCAGTGGCTCGACTCCCCCATATCATCACTCCAAGCACATGCGGTTCTTTTACAAGTTCTTCAAGACGTTCTCGGACCATATCGTCATCTATCTCTTCAATGCTTTTAACAACAGAAATCTGATTCTCACTCACTAGATATCGCCTGTCAGGGTTGCAGCAGCCAGCTGCATTAAAGCATAATTGTTTACGCGAGAAAGAGTGAAGGCGCCACACCGCCGGGAAGCGGAAACGACAGACACTAGAATTTGTGATTAGGGACCGTGGCGCTCAACGCATTTGAGTCCAGCTCAGGTCTGATAAGCACCTAGAATTTTGACGAGGTTAAATTGTAAATATCTAACAAGATACTATGACAGATACTAAGATATTGTCCTTTGTGAAACAGTTCACAAAGGAGCAGCTTCGAGCCATTGATTCAGTCCTTCGTATCCTTGACCCAGATGAGTATCGAGACTATCATGATCAGTTCGGAATATGCAATGCTCCAGACCGCATTGAGCTGTTGAGAAGTGAGATTCGTGCGGCTCTTAGGAAATCTTAACGACTTCTTCTACGATGACAAGACTGGTCTAAATGTCAGCCTGAACTTGGTTTAAGCCAAGACAAAAGCCGGTGGAAACAGAATGAAATACTCGACGACAATAGAAAGGACAATCCCACCTAAGATGAGCCCCTTCCCTCTTTTTGGATTGACATCAGTAAACCAGAGTATTGCACCAATGAGTACTACAATGACCCCCGAAATCTGACCGATGAAAATTAGAAAGTCCCAGATCTCAGCGAGATATGCACCTATCATCTGTGCAAAGTTTTGAAGTGGAGTCTGCAATAGTAGATGATCCATTCTCTCAACTCAGCACAGAGTTCTCATGTTTAGATTTAAGGTCATAGAGATACTTCGCTTGAGAAAACTAATACTCCATAGAACTTACGTGCATTAGTAGTTAGCAACGCCAAGATTTCAGCTATCGCAAAGAGTTCAATGAGAGAAAACAAGATAGCAGAGTATGGTGGGTAGAAGATAAGCATCAAAATCGTAGTTGGAGCTAATAAAAGAATAACCATACTTGCTGCAATTCCATATCGCCAACCATTCAGACTCCTCCCCCATACCCATTTCACAGTTAGTATGTCTAATGTTCCTATGACAAAGAAGATTGAAGGTGGTGCAATAGCCATAACATCAAGTCCCGGCACATACGGACGATTGGTAAAATAAACAAAAATCATCCAGTTGAAGATAATAAGGAGCATACCTCTGATAGCTTGGAGTAAAACACCTAATATGACTCCATCTGATCTTGCATGACGATTCCGAAACACTTTTTCAGAGAAATCCCTCAATCTCTTTTCACTGTCATTAGTATGAGGTTTAGATTTTCTAAATTCCGGTCAAGAATTAAAATAGATGAGTAATGGTGGGCCCGGCGTGAGTTCCAGCGAAGGTGCAGACACCAAAGCATTTGAACACGCGACCCCCGCCTTATCAGAGCGGTGCTATAACCAGTCTAAGCCACGGGCCCATGAGCAAGAGTTGCTGGTGTGGTCCGGATAAAAAGATTATGACTGTGCTAGTTTCAGAATTGCTCTACAATATCTCAAGGTTCAGAAAGTGTTTAGTGTCAGTTTTATTGGACAACTTACATGAAAAAGCTAGTCATTACTGGTTTTCTGGTCATTCTTGTTATTATTGTTGGATTATTATTCCTGTTAGGAAGTGTCAACTAGGAAATCGATGATACTTTTAATGGTAAGGGGAATACAATTCATCTTTGGAGAATTTTACCATACATTTAGTGAAAATGGGAAGCGTCCTCACAATACTTCAGGAATAATTTTCCTGATGAAATCCAGAGATTCTCTCGCTTCATCCATAGATAGTTCAAAGATGATTGGACCATCAAAGTTGTCTTTAACTAACTCTCGTAGAAATTCACGTAACAATTTCTCGCCCATTATTCCTCGACCAAGAGGCACATGATCCTCATGAACAACTGTAACATCATCAGCTCTAGCAGCATCCTGTAGATGAATCTCTATGATTCGATCTTTGTGTGTTGCATAGAAGTCCATGACTGGCTCAGTGCCACTCATCTGTGCCAACAGGTGTGCAGTATCGAAACAGATGCTAGTGTCTAAATCGTCAACTACCTCTCGCAGGATATGATAGGGAAAATCCACATTCTCAATAGCCAATTCGCGGGGGTTGATTTCTGTTCTACTGACTATATCTTCAACGCTTGCAGCTGCAAATCCAGCTAATAGTTGCCGAATCAAACGAATCAGATTTGAGTCATAATTTTGGTTTGAGAAGTAAGCAGCCATATCACCTGATGTATGTAATACATAAGCTTCTGGCTCAAGAGGTTTAGCAAGTTCAATTGATTCAATGATACTGTCAACACTACCTTTTCTCACATGTTCGTTGAAAGAAGCCAGTTCTAAGGACCAAAAAGGGAGATGTACAGTGTAGGAATGACCTAGTTCATCTTTTAGGTCTATCAGTTGATTGATTGATTCCGGTGTGATTGAGCCTGGAACTATGTATTTCGCATCCATTGTGATTTCTATAACTGAGTAGGAATCCAACATAGCCTCTCTTACAGTGTCGGGAACATTAAGACGCGAGAAGTCAGGAACACCATCGACCACTACTTTTTGAGCCACTTCAAGAAATTCTAGAGCTGTTGTACCAAACCTTAGAGACATAAATTAGGCATCTCCATTCTGTTCTCATAGAAACCCTCCCGATAAACTGTGTCATGCTATGAAAGACATATACGTTGGTTAATCATCCATGAGGTAGGTGACACTATTGGCAATTACGATCCGATACTTGGCACACGCAAGTTTCCAAATCAAGACTGAAGACCAGAATATCTACATAGACCCTTCCACGAAAAACACAGGTCTGAAGAAGGATGCTTTTGAGCCAGCTGACCTGATATTGGTCACACATGGACATCAGGACCACTTTGACAAGGACTTAATCAAGAAAATTCGCAAAATGGGAAGTCCTGTTATTGCTCCTCTGAACCTCAAAAAGGAGATCAAGGGAGGGATAGTATGGGATTTGAGCCCAGGTCAGTTCATGAAGATGATAACAAGCGATGGAACAATCTGGGCTACAGAGGCATATAATGTGAAGAGATTCCGACCAAATGGAGAACCATTCCATCCCAAAGGATTTGGTGTGGGATTTCTCCTCAAGATTGGTGAGAAGAGAATCTATCATGCAGGGGACACTGATTTGATTCCAGAAATGGAGAAACTTGTAGATGTTGGGGTTGACGTAGCGCTACTCCCAAGCGGAGATACATACACCATGGATATCAATGAGGCGGCAGAGGCGGTATTGACCATCAAACCAAAGATTGCAATCCCGATGCATCTGAAAGGTGCAGACCCGATAGCCTTCAAAGAGAAAGTAGAATCCCAATCGGATACTAAAGTTGTCATTCTTAGCGAAGGAGAAGAATATACACTGGAATAGAAATGAAAAAATGAGCAGGTAGCTGAGCTACCTGTTCCTTCCAAACTTGTTCTGATTTACATTTTTTGAAGTATATGAGATTCTATGGTCGGGTCCATTTCAAGAACTTCGACCTTAATCATTTTGTCACCCTGACGAATACTCTTGACAACGTCTAATCCTTCAATGGTCTTTCCAAAGACGGTATGTTTCCCATCAAGGTGTTTGGTTTGTTCTCTGGTTAATACAATGAAAAATTGACTACCTCCAGTATTTCTTCCAGAGTGCGCCATCGAGAAGGAGCCAGGTTCATGTCTTTGTCTTGGACCATCGGTTTCACATGGTATGCGATATCCAGGACCACCAGTCCCATTGCCTATAGGACAGCCACCTTGAATGACAAACTCAGGTATGACTCTGTGAAAAGTCAGTCCATCGTAGTATCCGCTCTGTGCTAGAGTCACGAAGTTCTTGACCGTGTTTATCGCGTCATCACTCCATAGTTCTCCAATGATGTCGCCACGGTTTGTCTGTATCTTGATTTTTGTTGGCAAAATTCAGTCGCCTCTGTATTTCGCTCGTTCTTACCTTCTTAGCAGTTCCGGAAGATGCGATATTCATTATAGTGAGGCCTATCTGCTTATTAGCGATTCTTGAGCTTCTTGGATGAGCAAATGACTATCGAGAAGGAGTACACTGAAGGGAGAACTACATTCCTGAGTGCAGATGTAGACCATTATAGTGGAGATAAGAAGCAACCGACTACAAGCTTGCCTGTATTCTATAATCCAAGAATGCAGCTAAACAGAGACCTCTCTGTACTCTTTCTAACAGTTTACATGGATAGACATCCAGTTGAGTTGATGTGTGAACCATTGACAGGTTCTGGTGTAAGGACTCTTAGGTATCTCAATGAGTGCCCAAGTGACTTCTATGCGATAATGTGTGATACGAACCCACTAGCTGTGGATATAGCACAACGAAATGTTGAAGCTCTTGGATTCAACAATCGAGCGAAAGTAATCCATGGTGATGCCAAACTATTGTTAATGACTGAATCGAGAGAGAAGCGTTTTGACTTTGTAGATGTGGATCCATTTGGGACACCAACCCCCTACATCTATGCGGCTGTACAGTCTATGAGCCCAAAGGGGGGACTGTTAGCAGCAACTGCAACCGATATGCCAGTTCTCTGTGGAGTGCATCCCAATATTGCATTACGAAGATATGGGGGGTTTTCTGCTAGAACACCATTCACACATGAGATTGCGGTTAGGCTTCTAAATGGTTTCATCTACAGTATTGCTGGTTCTAATGATTGCTCCATTGAACCACTTGCTGTGGTGAGTACCGATCACTATGTTAGGACATGGGTGAGGATTGACAATGATAGAGCAGAGGCAAACCAACAAGCTAGAGAGATGGGGACCATAGTATATTGTACAGGATGTATGCACTCGATGGTGATACCGCTCCTTTCCAAATTACTGAACGTTGATTTTGACCACAAAAGAGAGGGTTGTACTGGGACATTGCACTTGGCGGGACCTCTATGGATTGGAGCTTTATTTCAAAATCAATATCTTATTGACGCAATCAATTTACTTGCTAAGGATGAGAGTCAAACATATCATCGAAGAGTGTCAGGTATACTTGAGAAGATGTTGGAAGAGTCTATTCTTACAAGCAGACCATATATCGACCTTCATGCGTTGTGTGACCTTTACAACTTAACACCCCCAAAGACAAGAATCATCATACAGGGCCTGAAAGACCAAGGATTTGAGGTTTCGAGAACTCATTTCAAGCCCACAGCAATAAGGACAACTGCATCTGTGAACGAAGTAATGCAGATTATACTCAACTACCAAATGAGGTGACAATGCAATGGGGCGACCACGAGGTGGACAAAGAGAACGAAAGAAAGAGCATTATTATAGAGCAGCTAAGAGAGAAGGGTATCGAAGTCGGTCTGCCTACAAACTAAAACAAATTGTAAAAAAGCAGAAACTCCTTCTAGGTGTTGATCGAGTAGTTGAACTCTGTTGCAGTCCAGGGGGATGGACTCAGGTTCTAAAAGAGCTGGATAGCAGTCTCCAAATTGTAGCAGTTGATTTAGATATGATGCCTCCTCTAGAGGGGGTCAAGTTCATCCAGGGGGATATACTCGATGAAAAAGTGATTGAGAGAATTGAATCTCTTACTGGAGGAGCTGTAGATCTTGTTCTCTCAGACTGTTCTCCGAAAGTGACAGGGCACTGGGATTTGGATGTAGCAAGACAGTTATCGCTTGTAGAGGGAACCATCAATATCGCATACCGATTACTTGGAAACAAAGGAAAGGTTCTGGCTAAGGTTTTCCAAGGTTCTGGATTTCAAGAATTTCTTCAGTCTGTCAAAAAGAGATTCAACTCTGTGAAACTAATCAAACCGGATGCGTCACGAAAAACTAGTGCTGAGATCTATCTTCTTGCAATTGGGCCCCGTGGAAGAAACCCCCAAGAAAGTTCTTAACTAGTAGCCTTGCCCAGGTCAGCGCCCAGCCATTCCTCAAGCTCTCTACATGTGACTGGAGAGTCTGGCTGTCTGATTCCGCATCTGCCAATCTTCAGGCAATGGAAACATGGGCAACCGTTCATATCGGATAGACCACCGGGCTCAGCATCGTCAACAGCTGGAGTTTTTATGATATATCTTTCTTTTTCGAGTTCTTGTTTCTGCATTATTCGTCCCTCAGACATCAATGTGTCGATTATTTTTGTTATCTCTTGAGAGTCGATTCCCAGCCTATCCATGAGTTCCCCGATGAGCAGACCATTCTCACCTGCGTCACGCAGAGCGTTCAGGATCTGGTCGGTATCATCGTTCATTGAAATGACCTTGAATAGACATCTGGCAACATAAGACGAACTACACGAAATGATATTTAACTATCGGAAGAGGCTAGCCAATATCGTCAAATATCGTATCTAATCAAACATGATTGTACATCTTTGTACATTAGTTTTTCTTAAGATAGAGCATCTGACCAATCAATTTTGATGTGTCAATATCACTTTTTGGACGTACAGCCACATAGGGCTCTTTCACAGGTCCAAAGACATCAATGATGACACCAACTTCTTTTGCTTTCTTATCAAGAACGATTGACCGAGAACCGACTGGTGGTGTTTTTTCTGTGCGTAGAATGATTGATCCACGCTTTGAAATATGCAGAACAGTTCCTAGTCGTCTCAATAGGTCACACACTCAGATTATTTTCGGCGTTTTTTCTTTCCCTTTTTCTTCATTTCAGCAGCCATACGAGCTGACTCTCGTTGAGCTACTGCTCTTCGAACACCTTTGGCAAGCATGAGCAGTACCCGTTTCTTTTTGTGATTCTCAGGATTTGATACAAGTATGTAGCCGCTTTTATCAGAGTAACCACGAGGGTATTGTTTGTCTAGCTCACTCTCGTATTCAAAGCCTGACGACTCAGCAGCCATCTCAAGAATCTTCAAGGTAACATTTGATGCTGCCAAATTGCTTGGAACTTTACGACCCTGCAACCTTGTGAGGTTCTTTTCAAAATATGCAGGCCAGAAAATAAGCATCCCATCGTGTTTTCTCATTCTGTATAGCTTCCAAGTTATGTACATTTTTTCCAGTTTTGTTGCTCTTTTTACCTTTCGCATCTGAGGACATGGTATGGGGTGAATTCCTATAAAATGAAGAACTTGATAAGCCGGTAAGATAGCCACCTAATAACGGAACTAGAGGATGAAAGATATTTGACCAGAAAGAGCAAGGATGTCTATTTTGCAGAGATTGCAGATTTGGTGTCTTCACGTAGTACTTGTATGAGAAATCAGGTAGGCGCAGTCATCGTAAAAGATTCGCAGATTCTTAGCACAGGATATAATGGTGCTCCAAAGAAATTGCCTCATTGTGAAGATGTGGGATGCATTAGAGAAGAGCTTGGTGTGAAGCCTGGAGAGCGCCATGAGTTATGTAGGGGGTTGCATGCTGAGCAGAACGCCATTATTCAGGCAGCCTTTCATGGAGTCAGTGTGAATGGAGCTAAGGTATATTGTACAACTCGACCTTGTAGCATTTGTACTAAGATGTTAATCAACGCAGGTATCCATGAGATCATCTACATTGAGGAGTATGAAGATGAGCTTGCAGCACAGCTTGTGAAGGAGGCACACCTTAATCTTCGTCGAGTTGAAATTGCAAGGAAGTACGGAAGAAATTCAAAATAGCTCTTCTATCAGTCGTTCATCTGGAAAGGTTAAAGAAGAAGATTGGTTCGTTCCAGCCTAAGTGGGTGTCCTCATATGGGAGAACTTCAGAATCTAATCAGCATTCATGACCTCGATAGGAAGATGATAGATCATATACTTGACACCGCCTCCAAGATGGAGTCAGTTGCGGTGAAGAGAAGCAAAGATTTAGATTCGAAGATCATGGCGGTCCTGTTTTTTGAGCCATCTACTCGCACGCGTCTTTCTTTTGAGAGTGCAATGCTAAGGCTTGGAGGAAGTGTTCTTGGTTTTGCAGAGGCAGGGGTATCAAGTGCAGGAGGAAAGGGTGAAACTCTAGCTGATACAATTAAGACAGTGGAAAGATATGCAGATGTCATTGTCATTCGTCATCCATTAGATGGCTCTGCAAGAGTTGCTGCAGAATTTTCCAGTATTCCTGTGATTAACGCAGGAAGTGGTTCTGAGGAACATCCAACCCAGGCTTTACTGGATTTGTATTCAATCCGTAAGATGAAAGGAAAAATTGATGGACTCTCAATATCGCTATGTGGAGACCTGAAGTATGGGCGTACAGTCCACTCGTTGGGCATGGGACTTTGCCATTACGATGTTAAAATCAAACTTGCTGCACCACAAGCACTCAGGATGAAACCTGCAATCATTGAACAGATGAAGAGGTCTGGTGTCGATGTGGTGGAAGTAGAAACTGTAGAAGAAGCTGTGAAAGATGTAGACGTAATCTACACCACTCGTATCCAAAAGGAACGTTTTCCAGATGTTCGAGAATACGATAAGGTCAAAGATAGATTTCGAATCACTACAATTGATCTAGATTTGATGCGCGAGGATGCAATTATACTACATCCACTTCCAAGAGTAGATGAACTTGATGCTCAGATTGATGATACACCGCATGCGAAATACTTTGATCAGGTATACAATGGAGTAATATTGCGGATGGCTGTGTTGAAACTAATCCTTGGCTAGGTCGGCTCTATTCCTCTCAGCTCACGTGTCAATGTTTCAACAGACCCGGCCTTACGAACCGCCAGAGGGATTCGCATCTGCTCAGACAGCTCCAAGGCAAGCCGATCCACTTCTGAGATACCATGGAGAATCACGAGGGATGGTTTGAACTCTTGCGACTTGATGGCAATCATTGGCGCTCGACCTGTGTTGACACTAGTGAATATCAGACACCTTTCTGTGGTGGCTCCGAAGAGCTTCAGGAATGCATCACTGCTCAGCTCCTTCACTGCTCGTTCCACATCAACCAAAGTGTAGCCAAAGATTTCCCTATCCAGTAGCTTTTCTCCCGACTTAATGGTACATTTCAAACGTTTACAGAACTCTTTTGCTGTAATTGGCGATGAAAAATCACTCATTGCCAACACAATATTGAGGTCAACAAGACTGACATCCATAAGTCTAACAAATGCAGCTACAACTTGACCACCACTTCGTTCATCTAGAGTCAGTAAAGCCATGACAAATCGTTGAATTGTTGAAGTGCCTGGAGATTTTCTTCTTCCAGACTCGTAATCGCTAATCACGCTTGGACTGATACCTAGAAAGTCTGCAAGGGTTATCTGTGGTAATCTGAAGCGTTCCCTCCAGATTCTCATGGTCTGTCCTGGATGGTCTGATAATGCAATTTCACCAGCAATGCGACGAGCAAGACGCTCCCGGACAGACGATTGATACGACATTGAACGAATTTCCAAGTGATATGAACATAAGGATTTCGACTATTGACGATGTTTAGATTTCTCGGCAAATATGAGGGGGTGATTCATGTTGTAATAAATGAAAGAACTAATGGTGGGCCGGCCCGGATTTGAACCGGGGATCCCCTGGATTTTTGCTGGTAGACATCAGTCTACAAGACCCAAACCAGGAATCATAGCCAAGCTAGACCACCGACCCATGTGTGGGTGTGTGCCCCCAACTCTCGTTATAAGAATATCTCTGGATTCATTGAAATATCTCAAGGATGACTCCTTGGTATGATTCAAGATAAAGATTGGAATCTCTGAGGGGATTGGAGTCTGGAAATGTGGAATACAGTAGGGCAAATTTCTCTTGAGCTACACTGGTCTGAAACGGTTTGTTAGAGAAGTTCAGCCAAATCTGTACTGATTGTTCATTGTGTGTGCGTTGATAAGAGAGGCAATTCCCAAGTAGAAATCGAGGTGATAAGAATAAAGAACCAGAGTGAAGAGCAGGAATTTTCTTTCGGAGCTGCAAAAGAGCTTTGTAGCAGTTCAGTAGTGAGGTGGGGTCAGATTCTTCAGATTCCACATTGATTGTTTCGTGGCCTGGACTTATTGGTAACCAAGGTTCCAAATGATCAGAGCAGAAACCTGCATTCGGTGATGGAGTCCATTGCATTGGAGTTCTGCAATTATCGCGATTGAGTGAGAATGAACCATTTCTTGTTAGTAGCTTAACTAGAGGCTGAGGAATCCAACTAAATTTTTGTCCTATGGGGTCCTGAGAAGTATTAAGTGAAAGTCTATGATTTGACATTCCAATTTCTTCACCATAATAAATGAAAGGAACACCTCTTGCTGTAAATTGTAAGGTAGCATTGAGTTTTGCTTTGTTGATATCATTACCTAATTTGGTGATTCTTCGCATCTGGTCGTGGTTTGAGAATACTAATGTTGGAGTGTATGGTTCGGGAAAGAATTGTTCATACCTACCAATTAATTTGTGAAGGTGAATGGCGTCAAGAGCCACATTTAGCGACTGGAACTGGAATGTCAAATGAAGACCGTTGGTTTCGGTTTCATTTTTCTGCTCTCCACAGTATTTCTTTAATATATCAAGAGATGCTGTAATTTCTCCAACCAAGAATCGTTCAGGGTCTGAATATTCGTCAGCCACACTTCGGAGTTCCTTCACAAATTCAAAGTTGTCAGGGTGATTCATGGTGTGGATTTTATTCTGGAAAAAGCTCTTGTCATCTTCTTCAGATGGGAAGTACTTCCAAGCAAATGGGTTGTTACGAAAGTCCTGATCTTCAAATATTGTATTTATGATATCCAAACGAAAACCATCGACTCCTTTTTCCAGCCAAAACCGAACCGTATCAAACATCTCCTGCCTAACTTCAGGATTACGATAATTCAGGTCTGGTTGAAAGGGTAGGAACTGTGCCCAGTACCATTGATCGGTTTGTTTGTCATAATGCCATCCGGAGCCTCCTACAATTGCTTTCCAGTTGTTAGGAGGTTTCTTGCCTTCTGATTTTATTCCATCACGCCAGATATACCAATCTCGTTTCGGATTATCTTTGCTTGATCTTGACTCGATGAACCATGGATGTTTTTCACTAGTGTGGTTGAGGACTAAATCAAAAACAACGTACATCTCTCGATTGTGAGTTTCCTGAATGAGTTTCTCACAGTCGTTCATTGTTCCATATTCAGATGCAATACTGCGGTAGTCACTGACATCATAACCATGGTCTGCTTGAGGGCTTGAAAAGAAAGGAGAGAGCCAGATTGTTTCAACACCTAGATTCAGTAGATAATCCAGCTTTGAGATAATACCAGGAATGTCTCCTATTCCATTTCCAGTGGTATCTTTGAAGCTTCGTGGGTAAATCTGGTACACTGTGGTCTTTTTCCACCACGATAGGTTGCTAGGAGTTGACCTTGACAAAGTGGACACCCTTGAGGACTGGAGGGCAACCTCCTTTTTTCTATTCTCACTTCAAGCATTTACGATGTGCTAAAAATTTGTCAGTCATGAATAAGGTCTTAACAGCTAAGTAGAATTTGATAATGAGTAAGATGAGTCTACTTGGACCAGATGATTTCGACTTGGACAGAAAGGATCGAAAAAAGAAACTTGCAAAGGATCTAGCCCCTTCAGTTGCTAAGGAGATAGAAAAATGGCTAGATAGGGAAGATGACCCTGAGGCTTTCAGAAGAGTTTCAGAAATTGTGGGTCCAGAAGAAGCAGCTCGTTTGTTTGCAAAACGTCGCAGATTGGGGGAAGATTGAAATCAGGGGACTTTCTACTCGAAGATTAATGAAGGGACTACAGTGACCACTGGAGAATATGAGATAGAAGAACAGACAGAACAAAGTAACATCAGAACATCGCTAGCTTTCATCCGAACCATTGATGCTGAGAAAAGAACACATCTTGCAGAACTTCGTACTGGAATAGGAATAATGACAATACCGATGTCCCTATTGACAATCCTGATTGCGACATCAAATAGTTATTCGATCGGTGAGGTCTTGGGATACATGGTGGCTCTAGTTGCAAGTATAATATTTCTATTCTTAATCGGTGGTCATCTCGTATTTTCATCTCTTCGAAAGATACGTGGGGATAATGTTCTCCGAAATAGATGTGATGACTTATCCTGCCTAATTGCAGAGTTTAATGACCATAATCACGATTAGAATAGGTGAATCCTTGGCTGTGTTGCGTCGTAAACAAGTCATATAGATATGCTCTTTGTCTGTTGACTCAAATCAATTGAGGATGCAGATATGAAAGGAAGAGTGAAGATTACCGTAATCAAGACGTTTTCGCCAGAGGAGGTTTTCGGACACGAAATTCTGCGGGACGGTAAGCCAATCCAGGCCTGCAGCTATGAGGTGGGAGAAGAGTTCATCATGGACCATCACCTCAATAGACCCAAAGAGTTCTGTGGACAGGCGTGGCATGATCTCTATAATACTCTGATGATATATTACTATGGCGGGGATTATGACTATCCTGAGCCTGGTGTAACTTACCAACCGTGTAGTGATGGGATAAGACCAGTCATCTTCAAAATAGAGAAAATGAGGGAATAAATAGTAGAAAATAAAGTCCAAGGCGGGATTCGATTTCATATTTGATTATTATATCGACCAGTGGGTTCAGTTCTCTGGCTAGTTCTGATATAGTCTATCACAGCCCAATACCATATTGCAAAAAAGACGATCATTAGGTAGTATCCGAATATGAGAAGAGTTCCACAAATAGCAATACCGATACCAGTCACTGTTGTTTTAGCCCAAGATTTCTGTAGCCATACTGGTAGGCTTGTACAAAGAGATATTATTCCAAAAGCTATCACGAAGATTCCAAAAAGAGGAAGGAAAGTATATGGTTCTGTTATTGCAAGGTAATATATCTGAATACCACCATAGATTTGTAAAAGCCCTACTAGAACCATTAAGATGGTAGCGTTCTTGACTCCTGAAGGCTTTACAATTTCACTCAGCGATGTTCCCTCAATTCGTTGTTTTCATCATCTTTTGTCTGAGGTCCTTGATAGTTTTTGCTACTTATGGTGGTTTGAAAATGGTTCAGACGGATGTTCGATAGATAGTAAGAGAAGGTGGAGCCCCAGGCGGGATTTGAATTCGCGCTCCATGGCGCAGACGTCCAGGGAGTCCCGCGGCCTCCTCCCTGAGGAGATACCACCATAATAGAGTGTGTAAAGTCAGAGATTTTATTATCTCTGCATGCTATCATCGATATATCACGGGAATAGGGAGTATTAGATATGCTTGATTATGATAGTGTGTCTGGCAAAGCCAAGTCGAGAGAACAAATCAGAATGCAGTTGATCATTGGTTCCATAGGGATTCCATTACTGATTGTGTCAACATACTTGATGAGTTTCATTTTTTCTTTTGGTTCGTACAGTGATTACCGGACTATTTCCCGTATATTTAGCTACTACGCGAACATCACTGGAGTAACAGGTGCAGCATTTACGCTAGTGGGGACTATCGGTATCCTTCAGAGAAACAGAAGTAGTCTGGCTTGGATTTTTGCTGGGGTGTACATTATTGGATGGATTTGGAGATTTGCATTTAGTCACGTGATTTTTCCAGGATTGTTTGCAATTGAGGGAATTGACTCTATCTTAGCTATAAGTGTTGTTTCCAATATCTATGGTTACTCATTGATTGCTGTTTCTTTCTATGCTTGGTGGAGCATTCACAATGTTGTCGCAAATCGCTCTGTGTACTTTTCATATCTTTTTCTATATACGACAGGGAGTGTTATTGCATATCTTGTAGGAGGACTGCTCTTTGGTTTTGGAGTTCATGTTATTTATAGTCCTGAGGAGTCATTTATGCTTGGAATGCCCAGTCTTATAATGACCACTTTGGAGTATCTTGTTCTCTTTCTATTCTTTATCAGTCAGCTGTTTGACTCTCGTAAAGATTCTAGAGATACCATTTTACAAGACCTGGGGGAGTCAATTGGATTCCAGCACTCGCCACCTATGCTTTAGGTTAATTCGACGATTGATATCAAGGACTGCTCAACAGGAGATCTGAGAAGCAGGAAAAGTGGAGCCCCAAGCGGGATTTGATATGTGTTTTAGGTTACTTGTGCAGATGAGGTATTGAATACTAAAAGTTACGAAATTTGATTCTGGCGACTTTAGAATGAAACAGGTACAAGAGTTCCATTCTGATCAACTGCCATAATCAAGTCATGTCCAGTAGATAGAATAGGAAAGTGAATTTCAATATTTAGAGATTTTATCAACACCAATCCATTGGTTTTTTGTCCAAAACTAGCTGAATCCAATCCATATATTGAAGCACCTGTTTTATTTTCTGCTGAGTTACTGTGTTAATATATTCAGTAGCAATAGCTGCTTTTTTCCAATAAGTAACGTATCGATAATCCCAGCAGACAGAAAGCGGCAATTGCAGGGGAAAGATTTCCTCTCTCTTCTATATTAGGATGATATTTCGACTAATTCCACGTTTAATCAAACATTTGCAATTAATGTTTCGGAGTTTAGACTCGAATCTAGAATTTGCGAAACAATTCATAGCGATAAGCTTCATCGTTTCTTGAGTTTCAATGCAATTAGTATGATGACAATAGCCATTAGTCCACTGATTCCTAGATATATTAGAATGTCAGGAGAATCCACTGCTGTAGGTGTTGTAGGTGCTGTAGTTGATATAGTTGCTTTTCCTTGGACTGAAACATTGAATGACTCAAGCATGAGCCCCTCCCCCCCACTACAGATTTCAAATCCAGCTTCTACATCATGCAAATACCATGTTGAGTTGAGATATCCCCTACTTA
>LRSL01000048.1 GCA_001563335.1 Candidatus Thorarchaeota archaeon SMTZ1-45
GAGAGCGTCGAGTACGCCTTTTGCGTATCTCCCTCGAGCACCAGTACATAAGCCACCCCCTCACTTCCAACAAGTAGCTCTTCAATTGGCGCCTGCGCGATGAGATTTCCCTTGTTCAAAATTGCTACCCGGTCGCTAACTCGCTGGACATCGTCAAGTATGTGAGTACTATAGAAGATGGTTGATTCTGCTCTGAGTGACTCCATAATTTTCAAGACTTGTTCTCGTCCTTCAGGATCCAGACCTGCTGCAGGTTCATCCAATATTAATAACTCCGGGAAGTTCACTTGTGCCTGAGCAATTCCAAGACGCTGTATCTCTCCCCCTGAAAAGCCCTCTATTGGTCTGTCCGCCTTGTCTTCAAGACCTACTACTTCCAGAAGATATTCTATCCTTTCTTCAATCAAGTCTTTAGGTCCCTTGAAGAACAGACCTGCAGCAAATCGAAGCGTTTCTCTTGCGGAAAGTTCCTTGTAGAACGTTGGCTGCTGTGCTAGATATCCCACATTTCTTCTGATCTCGTCATTATCAGTCACAATATTACGTCCTAAGACAGTTGCTGTTCCCATGGTAGGTCTAGCAAGTCCAAGGAGTAGTTTAATTGTCGTTGTTTTTCCCGCACCGTTTGGACCTAGAAAAGCAAAGATCGAATTCCTTGGAACCTTTAGGTCAAGGTTGTTCAGAGCTCTGACTTCGCCATATGCTTTTCCTAAGCCATCAGTCTGTATGACATATGACTCCAAAGACATCTATTTCTCTCCTCAATATTTCAGCCATTAAGGATATCCAAGCAATAAATTACGTGCATATTTGAACAATAAGAACTAACTTGCCACTAACCTAAATCAAAATCCGGTGGATAGATGCTGAAGTATGCAATCACGATTGCACGTATTACCCCTCGAAGGATTAGACCTCCCCATGTTGTTTTTCCAATCCTAACTCCAACAAATAGCATAATTGCATCAGTGAGAATCACAATGAATGAGGTTGCTATATCGACGAACATCAGGAATCCCCATATCTCTTGAAGGTATCCAGAAATTAATCTAGCAAAGTCGGTCAAGGAAACCAGTATGAAATCAAGGATCATTGTTTCTCGAAACTACATCCTCTGCATCAGTAGTATACTGGTGATGCTACAGATTGCCAGTTATGACGATTAATTTTGTCACTACACTGTCATTTGGGTTGCATAGGTCGCTAGTTTCAGTTGTCTGATTTGCTCTATGTAGTGAGAACCTGTGTACCCATGATCCTTTGAAGAATGCTTGACAATCCTAGTCCAACTAGGAAATAAAACCCATAGAAGCTCAAACCGAAACCTGCCATAGTCGGTTGCCCAACTAGTCCCACAAGGAATGGTAGCACCTTTTGAATGTTGAATGGCAGAACGACCACTATATCATCGACACCGCCTGTACTGTAAAAACCTCTAAGAATGGTGAAGAGGAAGATGAATGGGATAAAGAAGATGAGGGATGGTTTGCATCTAGAACTCATCTGCTCTCGCTGGATTCTATCTATGTATGCCTTCCTTCTCTTTACCTTCTTCAAAAGTTTCTCATTCTGGGTCTTTTTCGCTTTCTGCTCCATTTCACGGAACTGCTTGATTTCCAGCTGATGTCGGTTCAATCTACGCATATCAGTGAAACGTCTCATTGCTAGGTTACTAAGGGTAGAAATGCTCAACGAAATGAACAGGATAAAAAGTCCTGCAAATGGGGGGTACCGAACAGCCGCAAAGGTTGCTGCAAACCAAGCCATGAAATCTCCTATAATATCCTGCATATCTTTCTACTCCATCAAAGTTGCAGCAAGTTCAGAAGCTGCCTCTTCTACTAGACCTTCTCGGTTCTTGATTATTCTGACGGTTGCTCCTGTAATAGTGCCAATTGCTACTGCAGCTGCTCTACACATCTCTTGATGTATCTGGATATCTGCTATCGCTTGAGCGTCTCGTATACGAGTCTCGTCTCCAGTTCTGCGACTGGCAATCTTCTCTGAGTCTGCCTCTACTAAGACCACTGTTTTTGGATTAATTGCAGTTACAACCCATTCTGGAAGTCCTATCAAGAATCCATTGTTCGTCTGAATTAGAGTATGAGTATCAACAATGGTTTTGCCTCTCTCTGCTTTCTTGGCAATGGCAGCTCCAGCTTTCTTCTGTACCTCTCGTTGAATTGAAGTGGGAAGTTTCCGCAACTCATCACGATCCTTCACGTGACCTGCTTTTGAGGCAACCTCAAACATTTCCGTTCCGATATTTAGAACAAGAACTGTTTCACCAAGCTTCTCCTTGACCTGCTCAACAGCAGTGTTGATCACAGTGGTCTTTCCGACTCCTGGAATACCCGTCACAATCACGACATTTCGCGACTCAGTCATGAGAGATTCACCATCTTCTGAAGATTAGGCGCTCGGTTAATAGTCCCTGTTATAATTCCTTCTGTACGTCTGAAGGGATTCATTAACCCCCTTCACTCGACACTCTAGATGATACCCAAGAGCCCTGCGACTCCTTCGCCACCCATACCTGCAAGTTGTTCTTTTGCTATCTGCTCATAGTACTGTTTGATGATTGATACCATAAGCAAAATACCCGTCCCACTCGCAAGTGCTCCCATGATATCCGCAGCAGCAGCTAATATTCCTATTAGGAATCCTCCAAGTCCTGCCACAACTGGAATGTAGCGCTCAAGCAGTCTCTCAAGCACCTTCTCACTGGTTCTGAATCCTGGAATGATGTATCCTGAGTTGAGTAATTGTCGTGATACATCTCTTGGTGCAATCCCTGATATGTCAACCCAAATCTTGCTAAAGCCCCAGCAGAGTAGAATCATGAGGGAAGCATAAATTAAGATATGCACCCACCCCTCCATGCCTTCCTCTATTAGACGGAATACTCCCTGTGGTGGAGTGATGTACTTTGCTAACCCACTTGTAGCAATCATACGCCCAGTTTCTTCCTCTCTTTCAAAGACACCCAACCAACTCAAGAATGGATTATTGCCATCTGGATTGAATGCTCCGGCGATTATCTGCCCAAAGAATAGAATGTTGGCATAGAGTGCCTGAGCCAGAATAACTGGGATGTTTGAGGTATAGAGGAGTTTTATTGGGTACCTTGCCTTCATCCCTCGATATTTTGCATACTGAAGTGGAATCTCCACTCGGACCGACTCCATCCATATCACCGCGAAGAAGATGATGAAGGTCACTGATAGTGACAATACGCTGGGATCATAACCATTCCTGACTAAAAACCAACTTAGGTCTACAACATTCCCTTGGGTTGTCCCAATTCCAAACCATCTAAGGAGATTACCAAACAAGGCAGCAATGATTCCTTTTGGTAGGTTGGTGCCATCTGATCCAGAGATAGGTACGTAGTCTGGTGGAGCTGCAGTTTCTAGGTCGATGAAGTTCAATGAGTTGTACATTACTTGACCTGCAACATTTGTCATGATGAAGAGTGACACGCCAGATCCAAGACCCCATCCCTTCTGAACCAGTTCATCCATGAGGATAACTATGAGTCCCGACATGAACAGTTGTAAGAAGACAACAACAGCTCCTGTGGGGTCCAGCTCACCATATGCCTGCCCTAGGATGTAAGCAATCGATTGGAACGCTGTCATAAGCATTGCAATGGCCTTCTGTCCTCCAGTAAATAGGGCTCTGTCCTCAGGGTCTCCAAAGTCTACGCTGATGATTTTTGAGCCTGAAAGTAGCTGCATGACCAGACCTGCAGTGACAATAGGACCAATTCCAAGCTCCATCAAGGTACCACGTGTACTGGCAAGTATGACTCGCATCGCCCAGAGATAGTCTGTTCCTACTCCTTTATCAACACCATAAAGTGGCATGTGTGACATAATGAGGAAGATGATCAGTATGATTGCAGTCCAAACGAACTTCTCGCGAAACGAAACCTCTCTGTCAGGCGCTTTGACTTCAGGCATTATCCTAACTAAAGGAGATAATGCTTTGAGGAACCTACTGGTCATTCAAGTTTGTCTCCTGCAGGGATTTTGAGGTCCAATTGGAGTATCCCTTTAAAGCTTTCCAGACGGCTCATTCCGCTGGAAGGTCAACTGAACCTCCATTACTGGTCACTTTCTCTAGCGCTCTTGGAGTGATTGCCTTCACACCAACTAGATTCAACTTTCGGGTCACCTTTCCTGAACCTAGGATTCTATCAATTCCAAGTCTGGTAACATCAATATTGTATTTCTTTCCTGTGATTGATGCCATACCCTGTTCAACGAGTCTGTCTGCAGCTTCATCAATATCCCCAATATTGATGGCAACAATATTATCAATGACCTTCTGAGGTCTCTTGAAACCCCACTTTCCAAAATATCTGGGATTTTCCTGCATAACCTTGATGTAATGATGCTTTTCAGATCCAGCCATACCCTTGCCACCACGCTGACCTGCTGCTCGATGACCTTTTGTCCGACCATATCCAGCAGATCGGACGCCTCTCATCTTGGTAATCTTCTTTGATCTTCGCTTCTGCATCTTCCTTCATCCCTCTATTCCTTCTTGAGGCGCACCTCTAATACACCATTACGAATTGCTGATTTTGCCTCATCCTTCCTTACTTTAGATGGAAGCTCAATCACCTTATGATATGGTCTTTGGGGATTATCTGCGTGAATCGTCAGGGTTGTTCCCTTGATTCGAACCTTAATCTCATCTCTATCAACCCCTGGTACCTCTGCGACAACAATTATCTCGTCATTTTCTTCGACAACATCTATAAGAGGTTCCAGACTTGGAGCAGCTTCAACATCTCCTTCTACTGGAGGGTTTCCAAAGCGCTGAATGACTGGTTTTCCATCTGGTCCAACCTTCATAGAGAATCCGAATATATACGGGTTTGTTCCTTCTGGGTTTCTGAGCATCTCTTCGAAGGCTTCTCTATCAAATAGTGTTCCCTCGTTCATTCCACTCATCATTCTGTCCATCATTTCCTCGATTTGACGCAATAATTCCTCTGGCAAGAACTCACCAAACCAGCGTCGGAGTTTTCTTCGGGTTTCATCATCTCCATTATCCCACGACATTTTCCTCACCTCAAATCATTCTAAGGGCAAGACTATTGATGTCTTCCCCACGATATCCTGTCACGCCGCCCATTCCAATACCAAATTTCTTTTGTCCCTTGTATCCCTTGGTAGGAGGAGTCAATCTGAACACAGGCTTCAATCCCTCCACATCTTTCACATCAGCTTCCCCAGAAGTGATTGCCTTTGCAAGAGCTTTGATACTACTATACTTAGAGTTCTTTTTCACGAAACTGTCTGTTAGTCTACCATTCCCTGGCACACGGCCTCTCTTTAAGAGAAGCTTTTCAATGACTTCTCCAGAAGCTTCACCCCAAACAATGTAATCCTTTGCCTTTGTAATCATACCCTGTAGACTTGGTGAGATCTTCAACAGCCTTGCTTGATGAAGTCGACCAAGTAGAAGTTTGTTTAATGTATCTTCAATCTCTGGCTTCACTCGAACATTGCCTCTAACACGGATTGCTAATACAATCATTTCTGTTTCATTCATATCTCAGCCACTCCTGTTTTGCCCCATTCTTGTGGCGGAAGCATCCGATATGTCTGTGTCAAAGCATCAACAAAGGCTTTAGCAAAGTTGGATGAGGTTCGTGACCTTCCCTTTGTAATGGACCAGACATCATTAAGTCCAGCAATTCTCAGGACTATCTTGCCAACATCTGCAGTGACCAGACCGGTCCCCTTTGGTGCTGGTCTGAGAGTGACGGACACCGAACCAGAAGATCCACTCACTTGAAACGGAATACTATGTGGATCTTGGCATCTACATTCCCAAGAACCACAACCTCTTCGAAACATCGTGATGTTCAACTTTGCTCTAGATTCAGCTGCTCGGACAGCTGGAACAAACTCTGGTGCTTTGCCAACGCCTATTCCAAGAACTCCTTCGCCAGTACCAACTATGACAGTTATTCTGAAGCTCTTCTGTTGACCACTGTCTGATTGCCGTTGTACAAGAGTGACATCAACTACTTCTTGTCTGAGGTCTGGAAACAGAGCATCAACAATCTCAGGTTCTCTTATCCTGTAATTGTTTTGCATGATTTCTTCTATAGAGTTGATATGTCCCTCTTTTACGAGCCTACCAAGCTTGGTCTTGGGAACCCATTCTTCCAATGGATTGATCTCGGCGCGTGGTTGTCTTCTTCTTCTTTGTTTACTCATTACATATCAACCCCTATTTCTTAGCCCTCTTGCCTTTCTTGCCCCTACCCTTAGCAACCAGTTTCTTTGCCTTTGGTTTTCGAGGTACAGCGCGCGGAGG
>LRSL01000049.1 GCA_001563335.1 Candidatus Thorarchaeota archaeon SMTZ1-45
ATGCTTTATCCAAAAAAATAACCAGACTGACATCAGGAAACTACAGATTGGTTCCTGTGCTTGTCACTTGGCTTGTTGAAGACGTAGAACTTCACGAGGGGGTGCCAGTTGTTCCTATCTTCAAACTGAACTCATTCATTTTAGATTTTGACCAATATGAGGACCTGATTGTATCCTATTTGGGCAGTTGTAATATTTAATCATACAAGTACAAAGCATTTGTAACGGTATCCATTAATACTTCATCTATTTCAAGCTGTGATATGTCGTGTGAATCCACAATAGCTGGGTATGTGAGTAGATTTGCTCTTGTTGCTTTTGATAATGACTTAACACGATCTTCAGGGCTCGAGGCGGGTATTGATTCAAATTCTATTGCCGACCTTTCAAGTTCCTCTATCATGAGCCGAAGAGATTTGCTAGATGTCGCTCTTGGATTGAGAGATTCTGTACCTGCACTGCATGATGGACCACTCCCTTCAAAATTGCCATGAGCCACAATGAGAATCCGTTTAGTGTCTTTACTTGACGTCAACCATTTCTCAAAGAATCGGTTTAATTGTTTGGTTTCATCATCATGTTGACTGTATTTAGATATGTAGCCTGCTAAAGTTTGAATAGCCATTGGGACTCCTCTTTTTGTACATGGGGGACGAACTCTAGAGTCTGAACAGATAACAACAAGAAGTGAATCATCTAATGGGTCAGGTTTTCGGACCCAATGTAAAATTCGATTCTCGTATTCATAATCGCGTCCTTTGCCATGAACAATTAGCTTTACTCTTAGATTATCATAATTCACTTGAAAAGCAATAATTGGCATCGATTGCAATTCTGGGTGAAGTTTGATGTTTTCTAGCGTTTCTCTGATGACTTCTAAAGACTCATCGATATCAAATGTTACAATTACTCCTTTTTTGCTGGGGAATCTGCTATAGAATGAAGCTGGACCTGTGAAAAGGGCGGGAGTTAAATCAGGTGGAAGTATTGCAAATCCTGGAACTCTTGTTGCATGCAGTGCATCGCCCTGATTCATGCTTAGTAGTTGCAGATCTTGACCGCTTCTGGTTATGGGAGAAATCAGTAGAAAACGTGGAAACTGTCCTTGTGCTGCTAGTTCCATGCGTGCTATAAATAAAGCATCTTTCTTACGTTCATTCAAATGTTCCGCTGATATTTCCATCAGCTTATTGATCATAATGAGTTTCTCCAAATTGTCCCTCAAGTAAGGTATCCCCCGAAGGTATATGGGTTTGCCTAAGTAGAAGTATAGATTTGTGGATAGTCCTTTTAACGGAGTTTCAAATCTGAAGGGTTAGTTATTCAAGGTGATGTCCATGTCTAGCCGCAAATTCGGAGTGGTCTACCACGAGAATGTGAATAATTGGGCTACCAAATCGCTCATAGAAGCCATGGAAAAAAAAGGACACGTCGCAAAACCATTTAGACTACCAGATGTGTCTGCACGGATTCCAAGCAAATTCACACACCTAGAAGATGAGGATATTTCAGACATCGATGGAGTGTTGGTTAGAACAATAGGCTTTGGCACTGGAGACCAAATAACATTCAGAATAAGTTTGTTAGAGCATCTTGAGGATGCGGGAATCTATGTGATGAACCCTGCTTATTCCTTTAGGAGAGCGAAGGACAAGTATGCAACGTTGACGGCATTACATAAAGAGGGAATCAGAGTCCCAAGAACTTACATTGGAGAAAACCTTGAAGCTGCAATCGATTTCGTTGATAAAGTGGGAGATGTTATAGTTAAACCTCTGATAGGTGCGCGAGGGATGGGTGCTATTAGAGCTGAACATCGTGAACTCACATATCGAGCAATGAAGTTCATTCATCAATTAGGTCAAGTACTCTATGTTCAGGAGGTGATCGAGAAACCGAATCGAGATATCCGCGCCTTTGTAATTGGAGGAACGATGATTGGTGCAATGTATCGGTATATTCCAGATGGTATTGAAGGCGAGTGGCGTACAAATGTCCATGGAGGTGGGAAAGCTGAACTGACAAAGTTAGCACCGGAGTATGAAGAGTGTGCCATCAGAACTGCAGAAATTTTGAAACTGGATTATACTGGAATTGATATCATAGAGTCTCCAGAAGGTCCATGTATCATCGAGGCAAATGCAGCCCCATCATGGAGTGCTCTATCCCGAGTAACAGGAATCGATGTAGCTTCTTTAATTGTTGATAGATTAGTTGATCAATCAAGCCGGTAGTCTTGCTTTCAAAATCGCTTCAACTTCATCTTGGTCTAGGATTGTGAAGATTTTATCTTTGGTATCAATCCTACCAATCTCAAGAGTCTTTGCTTTCTCTTTAGGCTCTACATCTGCTTTATCAGTTGCCTTTAAGAGGCCTTCAATCGCCAGGTCAAGTGCTCCATCGAGATTAATCGAGTCCTTGTATTTTTCACTAAAGAAATCACGCACCACATCAGCCTCCTTACCAATTGCTGCAGCTTTCCAACCCCAGAAAGATCCAGAAGGATCAGTTGTATATAACTGTGGACCATGATCGTCAATACCAGCAACAAGCAGAGACACTCCATAGGGCCGCACACCACCATATTGTGTGTGCATTTGTTTTGTGTCACAGATATTGACAACTAGAGAGG
The DNA here is from genome assembly GCA_001563335.1 of Candidatus Thorarchaeota archaeon SMTZ1-45. Classification (GTDB taxonomy): domain Archaea; phylum Asgardarchaeota; class Thorarchaeia; order Thorarchaeales; family Thorarchaeaceae; genus SMTZ1-45. Next base: position 2,633 of record LRSL01000049.1, read on the forward strand.
ATATCGAGATTGGTTCATCATAACTAAGTCGATTAATTTGTGCTTGAACACGTGCTTGATCAATCAGCTTTCGTGCATCAGCATGCAAACCCGCAATTGCTGTTCCCACATGGTCATCGATAAGCAGAATTTTCCTAAGTGAATCAAGATCGGCCATAGGATGAGGAGACCGTTTCTCTCCTACAAGTACAACACCATTTGTTGCCTTGACTCCTACTGCAAGCGGTCCATGACGTACTGCTTCAGTAGCATATTCTACTTGATACAATCGACCTTCAGGGCTGAAGACTGTAATTGCTCTGTCATAGCCCATTGACTGTGTGGGAAACATGTTTTGAACAACACTCCAGTATTTTCTGACCTAGCATCTGGTGTGGTCAAATCAACGTCATTCCTAGGGCGTTTAAAAGGTTGTCTGTGTGTTCGCGAGAGGTTTTATCCTATCGCCATTCAAATCGTAGACTAATTGAGTCTGGTATTTGACTTGTGAGAGATTTGACTTCATCCAAATTAGGTTCGGTGAAATTCTTCACATCTGCCGCGCGAGTTCCTGCGGATTTTACAAAGTTCTGAATTGTGTATTCCCCGGAAAATCCAAGGTTTGAAAGAAGTTCTGAGATTCTGATTATTTCATTTGGTTTTATTAGTCCACCAACATATGTTGTTCTTGGCCAGAATGCGACATTCGAATCTAGAATCATCTTGATACTCTGCTCTACACGAGGCCAAGGATTGTTCGAAACTCTTGTCACATCACAATAACGTTCTGGGATTGTTTTGATATCAAACCAAACAGAATCTAGGTATGGAATTGACTTCTGAAGCACATCAGGGACAGTTCCCTGTGTATTGAGATTCACATGTTTGGTTGCTTCAAATCGTAGTTTCCTCAACAAATCTGGAAGGTCTTTTTGGATTGTTGGCTCACCTCCAGTGATACAGTATCCATCAGTTAGGTTTCCGCGAAGTTTCAGCACAAGATCATCAATCGTAATCTTTTCACCAGATGTGAGAGGAATAATTTCAGCATTCTGACAATAGGGGCAATCTAAGTTACATCCTGCAGTGAAAAGTACAGTAACTGGGATACCAGGTACGTCAACAAGACTGATATCTATAATTGATGCGACGCGCATTTTGATTTCAAATCCAACTTACAATAAGTCTGTCGATGTAATATGTTCAACCCTTTCCGATGCGAAGAGGGTTACTAGACACTTGGATGCATATTATTAGAATTCTTATTAGAAATATCCCCTCCCAAATATGTGGGGACCGTGCATATGACCGTAGAAAATAGGTGCATATCTCGAGACGACATTCTTCAGAGCACTCTGTTTCACATTCAAATAAAGCAATGTCAATATATCGACAATTTCCCAGAAGCAGTCACAAGAGTCATTGATAATGCAGTTGGAAAGAAGAAACTAAGGAAATACAGTGAGATAAAAAACAAGCTCTATCGCATAAAGACCAATTTCTTTACCATTAACAAAGGGAAGGTAAGGAAGAAAGATTTCTTTGAAGGGCTATACGAACGTATTGAGAATCGAACTCGATAGTAAATGGATTTGCTATTTCTTGTTCCTAGGTTCAGCTTTCCTTAACGTGACGATAAACTTTGAACCAAGAGCTGGTTTACCAATTACCCTATCTTGAACCTCAATCGAACCACCATATTTCCGTATCATCTGGGTTACAAGAGTGATTCCTACCCCGCCGCCATGCTTTCGTTCAGTGAAGAGATTCTTCTTCCGTAAATCACTAAGACCTGGTCCATCATCAGCGATAACTATAGTACATGTATCCGCATTTGTTTCGCAAGAAACCCAAACTTGTTTAGCTTCTTTGGGGTTATGACGTACTGCGTTCTCTAGGAGATTCCAAATCATCTCGCCCAGTAGGACATCAGCTTCAACAAGGAGATACTTTTTCAATCCTTGAACATGCACTTTTGCACCATAAACTCGTTCTAGGACTTTGATCTTTTCCTTCAACACAGGGATTGCATCGATGCGAGATAACGGAATGTACCGAATTTGTGCTGCACGTTTCACTTTCGTAATGAGTCTATTGCAGCGTTCAACAGCATCCAAAATATCAGTTCTTGCATCATCAATGTAAGATGAAGGAACTTCTTCCTCAAGAAGACCAGTACTTGTCATTATCACTTGGAGCTGATTAGCGATATCATGACTCAACAAATCCAGATAGAACTGGACTGTCGCCTCAGCCTCTTTCTGAGATGAGATTTCAGTGATGACAGCAAAAGTACCAATGAAGTTGCCTTTACGGTCGATGTAAGGAGTAGCAGAAATAATAGTAGGAATGTCCTCTCCTGTCTTGCTGATCCAAGTCAATTCATAGCTAGATGACACACCAGACTTGCGTTCAGCCACCTTTGACTTGAATTCCTTCATTCCCATATCCTTTGTAAAGTCAATCCATTTCTTGCCAACTATTTCATCAGAATTGTAGCCTAGCATGCGACAAAACGCTTCATTGGCATATACTAAGTTACCTGATTCATTATCAATCGCAAGTCCATCATTCATAGTTTCAACTAGCAGCTTATACCTAGTTTCTGTTTCTTCAAGTGCATCTCTACTCTCGAGAATCTTCGTGATATCAATTACGTGAGCTAATGTTTTTGTTTTTCCATCGCTTGTCTGTACAATTTCTACTCGCCCCTCAAGAGTAATTTCAGTACCATCTTTTCTTAAAATCTGAAATGAATAAATATCAGGAACACGCTCCCCCTTTCTTCTCCTCTCATATCTCTCTGCTACAACCTTAGCAATATCATCCTTCAGGAACTGACGAAAATCATTTCCAATCAAGTCTTCTTTTTCTCCACCAAAAATCTTGGCACCAGTTTTGTTGATATACTCTAGAATATAATCATCCCCGATGATTGCAATGCCCTCATGAGCGTTATCCAAAACAGCTCTCAAAAAAAGACTATCAGACGAAGGATCAAAGAGCGGCTTTCCTTTAAGTGACTTAACGGACTTGCTTTTTCGAGACCGCTTTCCTCCGCCCTGTGGCATGGCTAAACAGACCCCATACTTCATTATTTGATACGCTGATAATATCAGATTCTATTACTACAAAAGCTGTTACTAACCAAAACAACCTTCTCACATTTTATTCTTTCCTAGTTTCTCATCATCATCATTGATTAAACTTCTTCCAGAACTTGGCTCCAGATTTTTGCCGCCCATATCCTACAATATCATCCATTCTAACAATCAACCGGTTAAGCCAAGGAGCATATTGTACTAACCAAAGTATCGCTTTATGAAAAAGACCATCCTTCTTATTGTAAGGACATGATCTAATACAATTAGAGCACTCTGAACCATTATCAACCCAGAATCCATAACAACGTTCCACATTGATATACCATTTTTTGATGCCAGGATTATTCGAAGGGGAATTTCCACTCCAAGTCTGTTCTTTACCATAGGGTATCGATTGCGAGGGACATGTTGTGGCACATTTCTTGCATGTTTCACAGAATCGTACCACTGCCTTACAGAAATTCTCATCTGGATAATCTCGTAAAAGTGGCATATCCGTTAGTACTTTTGCAATCCGAACTCGTGGACCGTATTGTTTGGTGATAAGAATTCCATGCCTACCGTACTGACCAAGACCCGCATCAATAGCTTGAGGAACACTTAAGGAAACATTGTTACCACAGCTCATAGCGTTGTAACCAAGTCTTTGTATGAAAGCAGCGAGTTCGACTTCAACGAATGCCATGATTGAATATCCAAGAGCTGTAGCAGCAGAGCTTGTAAAGGATGGTGATGTTGCTATGGCATCATAGTCCATTTCTATTGCCATAACGATAACATATTGCATCGTTTCAGGAATATCATAAGATTCTCCTCGTCGATTCTCAGAGTAGAGCCATTTTCGATTTAGAGGAGCAATCCCAACAAGCTCGGCCCCAAAGAATCTCGCAGCTCTCTTTACCATCTGAGTCAATGTATTAGAATCAGATGTTCTTTTCACACCAATCTCGGTCGCATTAGGATCAAGCCCTATCCCTGGTCTTTGTATTGATTGTCTTGAATCATATAGTTTCCAAGCAGCCACACAAAGTTCGTGTTCAAAACGACCATAACCAGGAAGATCCTTTGAAATCATCAATTCAGCACCAGAGAACTCTGTCTTATGATAGAATTGAAAGCTAGGATCATATTGTACTCTAGCAAAGATTGTCTTTGCTTCCGACATTTGATGGAGTGTGTCAGAAACATCATAGGGACAATACTCTGTTGTTTTGTTGACGCCGATTTCCGAAAGTTGTGCGCTCTTATGCGGCATCTGATTTATGACTATCGCTCCTAATGGACAATCTCGAACACATGCAAGACATCTAGTGCATTTTTCAAGATTGATTATTGGATACCTATTCTCTTGAATGCTTAATGGTGAATCGTCGCCATGAATCTGTTGGCATGCACCAAGACATTCGATAGTGCATTTTGATGAGTCGCATAGGTCTGTCTTTACATACATTAGGAATTCTCCAAGGGTCTGAGCAATGTCTACAAATCATCTAATACATTCTTCTATAGGAGAAGAGTAAAGAACATCAAATTACACACTCAAGGATATACAGGATTGAGTAGATTGAAGAAACGCATAGTAATCTTTGAACCATCAGGTCTACGCATATCTGTTAGTCAAGAAAGTTCATTTCTTGAAGCTGTTAGGTCGGTTGGACTTCATCTGCCTTCCGATTGTGGAGGTGGAGGCACATGCGGTAAGTGCTCTATTGTTCTTCGACCTGCTCCTGAACCTACATCTATAGATGAGAAATATCTATCCTCAAACCACTTGGCACAAGGATTTCGTTTAGCATGTCAACACCGTGTAAAGTTTGATACACGAGCAGTCATACCAGAGCCCCGAAGAAAGGCCAAGATACTCATTGATGGCCTCTCTCGACTAGAATCATGGGAACCTGATTCAGGATACGAGGGGCAATTTGGAATTGCTATCGATTTGGGAACAACAACGATTGTGGCATATCTCCTTGCATTAGACTCGGGTATACAAGTAAGTCAATTAGCTTCACTGAATCCACAGGTTATCTTTGGTGAGGATGTTATTTCTAGGATAACACATGCAGTGCGAGAGGAGCATGGCAGTTCTGATTTAAAGAACAAGGTAGTAGAAGAGATTGATTCATTGATTGAGTCTCTTGTAGATGTTTCTAAAATTATCTTGGAAAGAATAAGCAGGATTAGTATTGTTGGAAACACAGCAATGCACCACCTGTTACTAGGTGCTGATGTCAAATCGCTAGGTGTTTCACCCTATGAGCCAACAATTCGAGAATCGATTGTCACCTCAAGTTCTGAATTGGGTCTTAATTCTAAACACAATATAGAGATTTATCTCCCGCCCAATATTGCGGGATTTGTAGGGGGAGATACTGTAGGTTTCATTCTTTCTCAAAGGTTAGATTTGACGGAACAAATCATTGTAGGAATTGATATTGGAACAAACGGAGAGATTGTCCTATCGAATCGGGGTGATTTATCTTGTTGTTCAGCAGCAGCAGGACCAGCATTTGAAGGAGCAACAATTCGATATGGAATGAGGGGGCAGGATGGCGCTATCGAGCATGTCGCAATTGAAGATCTAGAAAAACCTCCAGAGATAACAGTGATTGGAGATGTCACACCTCGGGGTATCTGCGGTTCAGCAATCGTGGATACTGTTTCAGAAATGAGGAGAATGGGCATCATAGATAAATCGGGCAGACTGCAGAAAATTTCGTCAAGGATATCTGAAGATGGAGATTTTGGACTAAGTTACTTACTTGTGGAGGTACCATCTAAATCACTCAAAATATCATTCAACCAGAAAGATGTGAGACAAGTTCAGCTAGCGAAAGCTGCAATTAATTCTGGAGTAAGCCTACTTCTGCAGGAGGCTGATATCAGGGTCAAAGAAATAGATTCAGTAATGCTTGCTGGTGCATTTGGGAGTTATATCAGACCCGAGAGTGCTCTTGGAATTGGATTGTTGCCTCCAGTTGATAAAGAGCTAATTGGTCAGGTTGGTAACGCCGCTGGTGAAGGAGCCAAAGCTCTTCTATTATCCTCTCAAGCGAGGAAGATTGCTAGTGATTTAGTTTCTAAAATCAAGTATATTGAGCTGGCGTCCCACGATGACTTCCAGTCAATATTCCTGAAATCAACATCGTTCCCATAGGATTCTGTTGGGAGAATAGTAAGTGCTTCATGGATTATGAATATTCCAAATTCCAAGCTCGGAAAAAACCAGGCGCTTAACTTTCTGTATGTTCATTTGAACTATATCCCATGTTTCCTTGTCATCTTCGAATGGAGGTTTCTGTTTTGGCGGTTCATACTTGTAACCAGAGAGTACAGACATAACAACTCCAATACCCCACTTGAATGATTCATTGGTATAGCCACCCCCAGCTAAGACTCCAAGCTGTCCTTGACCGAACTTATGAGCCATTCTATGAAAATAGGTTGTAATGTATCGAATCAAATCTGTGGTCAGGTTAAGATGTGCGAGACGGTCCTTATAATGAGCATCAAAACCAGGCAAGAAGATTATGAACTCTGGTTTGAAGAACTCAACCAAGGGCGGCACAATCTCATCAAAAGCATGTCTATAAACTCCATCACAAGAGTCCATTGGAAAATGCATGTTGATATTATATCCACGACCATGGCCCTCGCCAATATCTTCGATAAAACCATCATGAGGGTACATCCATTCCGGATCCTCATGGAAGGATATTTGCATCACGTGAGGATCGTTGTAGAAATAGGTCTGGGTCCCATTCCCATGATGAACATCAAAGTCAGCAATCAAAATTCTTTGATATCCTAGATTTTTTAACTCATACGCTGCTGCCGCTACATCATTGAATATACAGAAACCACCACCCCATTCGAATTTGGCATGATGGAAACCTCCTGTTGGTGACAGGAAATGGTCTACTTTGCCAGAAGCAACTGCGCGAGCTCCTGTGACTGTTGCACCTGAAGTTATGCTTGCATTCTCGAAGATACCAAGAAATCCAGGTGTGTCTATAGCAATCTCACCCCGACCAGTTTCAGATATTTTTCGTACAGCTTTCAGATACTCCTTTGCATGGATGGTTTCTAGAAGTTCTTTGGACAATGGTTCTGGTGTCAGAATTTCGACATTTGGTTGACTGAGAAAACCGTTTTGATCTAAAAAATCATGGACCATCTGGAACCTCCCCACCTTGATTGGGTGCTTTGTTCCAAAATCAAAGGTTTCTAGACTAGGATTCCAGAGAAAGCCAACCTTGCAAATATCTGGGGACCTCATCATTTTGCTCGAAATCTATGCACACTTATATGGCTATGCAACAAGTATCCACAAGGTGCAGGATAGAAATTGAAGATTCGCTCGGTTGCAAGTGTACCTACTTCTGCGAATGTTTACTCTGTCTATGTTCGTCAGAGAAAGGATGCCAGCACTCAGATCTTTTCTCTCGATTATGGAGATCGTCTTAGAGTCTTCGATGCAAAGGGAATGCTTCGAAGTGCAAGAAAATGGAGCAGTAAGGTTAGATGTATTGCTGTTGCTGATATTGAGGGAGAGGGCAAGGACTCTCTGGTAGGGGGAGTCGGAAAAAAGATTCTAGTTGTTGACCATCGAGGAAGTCCGGTTTGGAACATCAGACTTGAGAGCAACATTGTAGCTTGTGATGCTAGAGATATAGATGGGGATGATGCAGCTGAGGTTGTTGTAGCACTACAGAACAATCGGGTGATTCTCTATAATGATGACAAAGACACAATTTTCACAAAAACGATGAGAGACCCCGTAGCTGATGTTTGGTTGGAGGATATCACAAAGGACACAGAATTAGAAGTAGTAGTAGCAGAGATGAGTGGTCTGATTACAGTACTCACAGCAGCAGGATATCAATTAAAGGAGCTGCAACTAGGTTCTCGTCTTTCCGTCTTTGCTGTCCTTTCATTCAGTGATAGGATTCTATTCATCACTGGTGACCAGTCACTGACACTACGAATTTGGGACATCGATGGAAATGAGATTGCTCGACTAGATGTTGATGACACTCCTAGAGCCATGGCTACTGGAATTCCAGATGATATAGCAGATGTCGCCTTTCTTGTTGTTAGTACTAAAAACCGAAAGTTGAGTTTCTGGGAAGTTCAAGAATCAGGAAAGGTAACAAGAACTGAGAAAGTAATACTTCAACAGATTGGTTCCACAAAGACTGTGCTCTATAGAAGAGCTATTAAGTGTGGTAACTGTGGAGCTCCAACCTCCCCCGAAGCGTCAACCTGCTCATCCTGTGGAGCTCAATTGGAGATGATTGAGGAATATGTAATCGAGGAATACATTCAGGAAAGCATTGACTCGATAACATCAAAACACAACAGGATTAAGCTCAAGGAGTTAGATCGAATTCTGCGAAGAACACTGCCCAGGCCAGCTGCATATAACTTACGTCGTAGTCTTCAAGCAATGATTCAGAGTGATGTAATAGATGGGCACATTGATGGAAACACATTCGTAAGAACAGAGGATAAGAAGAAGATTCCATCACCTTCAAGAGAAAACATCCAAAGGGTGAAAGGCACTCTTAGAGAACTACTTCGTGGTACCGATACTCTAAGCGTACGAAGTCTTGAAAAAGAAACAGGAGTCAATCGAAGAATTCTAAGAAGGACACTTATAATTCTCCTCGGTGAGGGCACAATTCAGGGCTCATTGTCAGGGGATGATTTCATACTCCAAAAGAATCAGGACATTAATGATTTCGAGAAGAAGCTAGTAGATGAGCTATCTACTTGGAGTAATTAGAGAGGATTGGAGATTGTGTTCATGAACAGTAAATCATTCAAAAACGAGGTAAAGGATCCATGAATATCTCAAAACGAATAGTAGTCACATTTGTCACTGTCGCGTTGATCCCAATTTTGGTAATTTCTTCATTATCGATTCTCGCGATAAATAATGTATCAAATGCGAATGCTGCTGATGCTGCAGCAGAACTTGAAGCTGAAGAGCTTGCTAATCTGATGAGGCTCGCTAATGATACAGGTCTCTTCATCGAAGAGAGATGGAAAAACTATGTAGATGGTGTCTACATGATGGAGGCTTATTGTGAAGACCTGTTCAATGAACGGATAAATGCTACACCACGATATAGCTATTACTGGGATCAGGCGGAGGAGCCTAACTGGGGAGATTTGACCTTTGAAACGGATCAAGATATTGTCGAAGCATATTTTTCGGAGTTCATCACGTTTGAAACTGATTGTTACTATATGCCTCGGTTTGCTTGGAATAATAACGACCCACATGATTTGTCTCCTGGAACACAGTATGCTCTTGATGTTACATCCAACATGGTCAATATCTTCAGAGCCCTTCATGAAATGAATGAAGATTACAGATGGTTATACATGGGGTTTGATCTGGGAATCTCAGACCAACATCTATTCAGAAATTACCCGTTTGACAATCTCTCTTATTTCCAACAGGATGATGAAGGTAATCTACTACCACCCGAAGATGATTATGATCCCAACGCAGAAGATTGGTATACAAATGTAGTTGCGCAAGATCCGGGGGATGACAGCATTGTTTTCACTGAGCCATACATTGATCCTTCAGTCGGACTTGTAATATCAATGGGAAGACCGGTTAGGTTTGACGATGAAACATTGATTGGAGTAGTATCTGCAGATGTTACAATGGCTACGATTAATGAAAAGGTCCTGAATCTTGAAGTCCTAGATAATGGATATGCGTATCTTCTTGATAGAAACGGTGTTGTTGTCGCTCATCCTGATCTTGGCGTATTTGATGACCCGCTCCCCATAGAGAATATTGAATTTGGTTCTTCAACTAGTAGTGAAGCAATTGCATTTGGAAATCTGCTCAGCTCCTCAGTGTTGGTAGATGCATCCGGGCTAGAAGAGTTTCAGAAAGATGGACAAAGGTGGCATATGGCATTCGTCAATGTCACCAACACAGACTATGTCTTGGCAATTGTAGTTCCTAATTCAGATGTGATTGGTCCAGCTATTGCAATGCTCAACCTTGTGGGAACGCAGACAGTCATTCTCACCATAGCTTTGGGAGCTGTCTTAGCCATCGTAGCAGGTGTTGTCACAGCTGTCTCATATCGTCGAGCTCACTCAGTCATTGAACCAATCACTGAAATGACTCGTCTTGTGAACAAGATGGCTGGACAAGATTTCACTCGAGGAATAACTACAGCTGGTGCAATGTATGAGGAGGTTGGAACAACAGTTGATGCACTCCTTAGTTTCCAAGAAGCTGCAAGGTTCGGAAATCAAGCCTTTATTCGGGGAGATCTCAACAGGGCATTGGCTAACTATCAGAACCTTTTGGAAATAAGTCGAAGACTTCAGATTGATGTTGGGAGACAAACCATGCTTCTAAACATTGGTAATGTCTTCAGACAACGTGGCGATACAGGAAATGCAATGGACTATTATGAACAATCTATGGTCATAGCAAAGAACCTACTTGAAAAAGCAAAGGAAGAAGGAGCTGATGAGAAAGATGCACTTGTTAGAATTGCATCGCTCTATCATAACATGGCTTTGGTTGAGATGGATCGAGGGCATTCAGAAAAATCGATGGCTCTCTTGGAAGATGCAGAAGCAATTGATCGGACTCTGAAGAATCAATATGGATTAGCAAAACGCTTTGACGCTATGGGACTCGTCATGATGCGAGATGGTCGATATAGTCAAGCTCAATCGCGTTTCGATGAAGCTAAGGAAATTGCTCAATCTATAGACTATCTTAGGAGTATGGCATATATCAACTACCATGAAGGGGAACTTTACCAAGTCCAAGGAAAATGGAAGAAAGCTGAGGATTCATACAACGAGGCAATCTCATTTGGTAATCAGACAGATGAGCTTTGGCTTGTCGTATTTGCGATGCAACGATTAGCAGATGTACTTGATCAACAGAATAAACCTAGTCATGATGTTCGAAGGAAAGCCGAGAATCTCAGGCGTTCTATTATGTTCAAGAAGAGCGTTACATTCGTTATTGATTACTCAGGAAGTATGCAGGCTCAGAACAGAATAAGAGCAGCAGTTAATGGAGCTTTAGAGATTCTCCACAGTCAAGTCAACCCGCAAGATGCTGTATCTGTTATTGTCTTTAACTCATCCTATCGAGAACTTCTTCCTCTAACCTTGAAGGGAGAACGCGATGATGACGAGAACCAAATTGTTAGAACTCTGAAATCGTTAAAGTATCCAAACTATGCTACAGCATTCTATGATGCTCTTGGAAGGGCATTGGAGGAACTTGAGAAAATAGAGTCAAGTGAACATAGATGGGTAATAGCGCTCACGGATGGACAAGATAATAGCTCCAAGATTTATGCCTTAGACGTTCTTGAGGGCATCCTAACAGAAAGCGATCGAACGAAGAGAAAGAAACCACTCACCATCGAGGGTTTCATTCGAGACCATCATTTAGATGTAAATCTAATAATCATTGGAGTAGGACAAGAACTGAGAGACCGGGCTGATACTGATAGAAGAATAATTTCAAAGAAAACTGGGCAAAATATTACGACTGAGGAATTACTGGAATCAATATGTGAGAGAGTTCCACAGGGACAATATTTCTCTGTAGTGGACAGCATGAACGTGCGATTAGATATCGAGAGAGCATTTGAAAAAGTGGGAGTCTTGATGGCACAGATGGAAGTTGGAGGGACTACTACGGATTACTGATGGAGGTGAAATGAAGTTGGTACAATCAGCAACACAAACAAAAAAGAAAGGAAGTTTTCGTACAAATGTTATTCTTACCTTCCTAGTAATCTCTCTTGTTTCCCTAGCAGCCACTGGAGTGGTTTCACTGACCTTTGTAGATTTGATAGGTAACTCGACGAGGAACCAGAGTTCCACAGCACTGGAGAGTCAGATCCAAATCAACATGGATGAAACCGCACAGAAAACAGCTCTTGTAATAAATCAGAAACTAACTAGTGCAGAAGGCATGATTGCAGCTGCTGCAGAAGAGCTTGAGGCACTATTTGATGCTACTTCGACATATGAATATCGAGAAGTGTATTATGACCTCTTGTTCGAGGATGACACAGTTTCTCCTGCTCCAGCAGACAATCATTATGACCCCAATTATGGGCTCAATGTTTCTTGGGATTATAGTAGCTGGTATATCGCTGGAACAGATTCTACAAACTACAATTCTAGCTATGCAGATCTTCCAGCAAATGCTGACAAGCTTGGACGTGTATCAAATATGGACTACATCTTCAAAGCTATTCACGATCGATTAGCTTTCAGGTGGCTCTATATTGCATTTGCAGATGATGGATTGTTCATTAACTATCCCGGGAGTATATTGGGTCCATTATCAGATGTAGCCAGACTGGCGGATCCCTACGACCCAAGAGGCGAGTATTGGTACCAGACAATATGGGCGGGCAATGGTGACATGGTGTTCGTCGAGCCTTACTATGATGAGTTTGACAATGTTCTTCTGATTTCCATCGGAAAAGTGGTGTATAGGAATAGTATCCCGTTTGCTGTGATTTCCGGAGACATCACGATAGAGGACATCAGGGAGAAAATCATCAACGTTGAGATTCTGGAGAGCGGGTATGCATTTCTGGTGGATTCATACGGAGGAGTAGTTGCTCACCCAGAGGTTGCTGATGAGGACTATCTGGAGGGACTACCACCGCTTACTACTGTGGAAATCAACCCAGGTGGCTCACCCGCCTTGACACAGGCGAATATCGATCAGATAACCAATGTTGTCCCAGGAGCCTCAGGCACTCTTCGGTATACCAAAGCAGGAGCTGAGCACATTCTTGTCTTTACGCAGGTTGGTAAAGGAGACTACATATGTGTAATCTCTGTCCCTCTGGCTGAGGTCTTAGAGAGTATCCCTCTGCTTGAAGAACGAATCGCTGCACAGAACGCTTCCGCAGCTCAATATATCATCTTAGTCACAGCGGCGGGAATACTCATCGCAGGAATTGTAGCAGTTGCCATTTCGAATACTATTACGAAACCATTGCAATACCTCATGAACCTTGCAGAGAGAAATGCTGCAGCAAGGATAATGGATAAACCTCTCGACACTGGAGACCTTCAAGTAGATGCAGCATACATAGCTCAAGACGATGAAATTGGTGAGCTTGCTCGGGCATTCCAAGGAATGCTTGACTCAATTCGCGAAGACGAAGAATAGTTGTGCCCATCAAGAAATCAGAGCATAGGTGAAGACATTGGCAGAAGAAACTTGGTCATTAGATAAATCAAGACAAGTCTATGGCGTGAATCGGAATGATCTCCACTTTCTGGATATATCAGAGGAGGGGGATCTGTTTCTGCGTCTTCGTGGCAAATCTATCACTTTCAAGGATATTATTGAAAGAATCAAGAACATAAATGGCGACTCTCCAGGATATGCATCATCTTTTACTTTGAGGGTACCTCAACTTGTGACATATCAGGTAAAGAAATTGAAAGCTGCATTCCAAAGAGTAATGGAAGAGCTTGATTATGGTGGAAAGTTCATAGGAATTTATCCAGTGAAGGTAAATCAGCGAAAAGATTGTGTCACCGCTGTCCTTCGCTCCGATTCCGATTATGGGTTAGAGGCTGGTACAAAAGCAGAGCTTCTACTGATCAAAAATGTAATCGAGCGTGAAAAACATAGGCCAATAGTTTGTAATGGAGCAAAGGATCCAAAATATTTGAAGTTGATTAAGGAATGTATGAAGGAGGGTTATAACATTGCAATTTCAGTTGAATCTGTTCATGAATCTCGTTTAATTATGAAGAGATTCAAACCTGAGCAGACTCATCTTGTATTGCGAATTAAACCCTATCTCAGTGTAGAAGGACACTGGTCCCATTCCACCGGAAGAGACTCAAAATTTGGCCTTAGCATTCATGACCTCTATGATGTTGTTGAACTTCTAAAACAGAGAGGCTTTGCAAACTCAGTTAAAACAATTCTTGCACATGCAGGCTCACAGATAACTGAGATTGAGTCCTTTGAGAGATTCGGCAGACTCCTAACAAAGCTATATACAGAACTAAGAGATATGGGATTATCAAATCTCGTGAACATAGACTTTGGAGGTGGGCTGGCAATTGACTACACAAGTTCTGAAACGTCAGATTTCATGCTTCGCTATGCACAATTGCTAGTTTCAGGTGTGAAGGCGCATTTATCTGAAATATCTGGCAAGCATCCCCCACCAAACATAATGATTGAGTCAGGTCGAGGCATAACCGCACTCTCAACAATGGTAGTTGTTGAGGCTCTAGAGGTACGGTCAATATTTCCACCTCGTGATGAGAATGCCATATCTGAGATCATTAAGGATGATGAGAGGAAGACACTTGACAGAATCAGGAAAGCCTCAACTCTTAAGGAGATAAGGGAGATTTGGAACAATTTTCAAGAGAAGTACGGTGGTTTGAATCTGGCAGGGATGAAATTCATCCTTGAACAAGAAATGGTGACAAGGATTCTCGAGGATGCTGTAAGAGCAAGACTTGTAGAATTAAGTCTGAAATCCTATGATATAGATGGATTGGTCAGAAGCTTTTGGCGTCCTGAACATATTGTAATTGGAAACTTTAGTGTCTTCAATAGTATTGCTGACCATGTCTTAGTGAAACAGCACTTTCCAGTCATTCCAATTCAGGAACTCAATTTGAAACCTCAGACCACAGTACGTCTGGTGGATATTACATGCGACTCTGATGGTGAGATAGCACAGTTCTATAGACCTAGGACAGACTCGATATGGTTTGCAAAAGATAATAGACTCTTGACATCCCTAGAAGGGAGAATGGGTGAAGGTATACCTGTAGGCAGTCTAGAGAAAATTCCAGGTTCTTGCTTTGTACTTACACTAGCAGGTGCATACCAAGATGCAATCGAGATGGATCATAATCTACTTGGAGACCTACCGGATGTTGAGTTATATCTCCAGGATGATGGAAAATGGGCACTATCTTGGGTAACGGGCGCTGAGTCAATTGAGGAACTACTAAAAGATGTTGGCTATGCGGATATCGATGTAGATGAAGATCCATATATGTGGGATTAAATGCTAATTAATACAGATCAGTTCTTCTTGGGGTTTTGATAGGAACTCACATCCCTGCCGTGTAATTAGAATGTCCTCCTCGAGGCTAACCTGTCCATAGTGTTCAGTCGTTACATAAAACTCCAGTGTGAAAACATTTCCCACTTCTACAACACCCATGGGACTCTCTCCATAACGCTCCCACTTTGGACCGAGTAGAGTGCCACCATCATGGGCGAGGCGTCCAAGTTGGTGACCCAACGCATGTTGATATTCTTCGTATCCTGCAGCTTTCACGAAATCACGAGCAATATTGTCGACCTCATAACCCACAGCCCCTGGCCTAATCCATTTTGCTGCAGCTTGAATGCCATCTCTCACTGTTTCAAATGCATCCTGCACCTCGGAAGGAATATCCTTCGTGTCACCAAAGAAGAACATTCGTTGAATGTCTGAACAGTATCCTTTGTACTTTACACCAAAATCGAAATGGAGAAGGTGACCATTCTTGGTCTTGTTGTCTGTTGGACCTGTATGTCCGAATTGCTTGTATGGACCCGCATCAACTGCCGGACAGTGATCTACATCCCAAGCACTAATGACTTTAAGGTCATTCATA
Organism: Candidatus Thorarchaeota archaeon SMTZ1-45; assembly: GCA_001563335.1. GTDB lineage: Archaea > Asgardarchaeota > Thorarchaeia > Thorarchaeales > Thorarchaeaceae > SMTZ1-45. The sequence goes on from LRSL01000049.1 coordinate 18,403, forward strand.
CATCTATGGAAGAAGTCGTAGATTTCAATCTCAGTTTGTCCTACCTTAACGAATTTCGTTGCTCGTTCAAAGATGTCCTCAGTGATTTTGACAGCCTTCCGTATTCTTGAAACCTCCTCAGCAGTCTTTCTACCGCGGAGTTTTTGTATGTGGTTTTCTGCGGACATGAGTCGGTTGAGATAGGGTGTGTTCTTGAGGTAGTCCTGAAGCAGCATGTGCATCCCAACACTGAGCCCATCTGCAGCAACATCATTCATGCTATAATTGATTGCAATCTTCTTGGGGTCTTTTCTTGTTAGTTGCTTCACAAGTTCTTCTCTGATGCTTGCAGTATAGGGAATTATTGTATCGTATATCCCCTTACTCTCTACGCCATCTTTGTCAAAGTTACCAACAATAGCTATCTTCTCATCCTCAGTAAATATGAGTGCAGATTGCCAAGTCAGATCTCCACCTAGTATGAGTTCAAGAACTGGGTCCGCCATTTGAGAGGTTTCTCGTACCCATACAAACCAAGCATCTATATCCTGTTCTTTGAGTATCTTGCATGCCTGCTCTGCTTTGGATTTCTCTATCGTAAAAGACATCTCAATCACCATGGGGTTGTATGACAGCCTTCAGGGACATCTGTTTCTCTTGTGTTTCTAATGCTTTCTGAGCATCATCAAGAGAGAATTTGTGTGTGACTAGTTCTTCGAATGGAAACCTGTCATAGTTATCAGCTACAGTCGTTATTCCCCTGTATACGTGGAGGGTCTTGGACCCCCATACTGTCTTTATGTCTAGATGTTTCTTGTTCATCAAGTGCGTATTGATTTCTGTGGTTCCGTGGTCTGTGTATTGACCACAGATTGTGTAACTTCCACCTTCTCTGACTAGCTCTATACCTTCAGGGATAGCATGAGGATTACCAGTTGCTTCATACACAATGTCTGGACCATGACTACCAGAGATCTCTCTGAGTTTGTCTTTTCGCTCCTGAAGCGTTGTTTCTTCTATGTTGATAATGTCTGTTACCCCAAACTTTTTTGCAATATCAAGACGGTTCTTTGCCTTGTCCAATACAGTCACAGTTGAGGCGCCACTGACACTAGTAAGGACTGCAATCATGAGACCAACTGGTCCAGCTCCTTGAATAGCCACATTTAGACCCCATGTCATGGGACTCCTAAGAACTGTATGAACAGCAGTGGGCATGGCGCATCCGACAGCGCTAGCCCCATTAAAGCTCACATGATCAGGCAGTCTAATGATATGAGTGCCTGGAGACAGGTAAAGGTATTCACTATAACCTCCTATCAGACGAGGAAACTTGGTCGAGTCCATAGTGATTCCATAGACCTTACGGTTCGGACATTTTGTAGGAGCATCTGCAATCAGGCAGAAATAGCAAGAGAAACACGTCTGTGTGACATCATGAAAGCCAACACGATCCCCCTCCTTGATTTCATTGCCATCAAGATCCTTGATTGGTTTTGGTCCAATAGATTCAATTATACCAACCACTTCATGACCAAGAATCAAAGGGTATGGAACTCCTGCAAGCTTCCCATGCCATAGATGAACATCAGTTCCACAGACACCAGCGTTAGCTACCTTCATTAATGCTGCACCAGGTTGCAGCTCAGGAATTTTATATTCCTCAATAATCAAGTCATCACTTGGTTTTGGTACAACAGCAGCTCGACTTTTCGTTGGCACCTGCATGCTGGAGAATAGAAACACACCATGATTTAAAGAAAGAGGAAAGGATGGATAAATGGAGGAATCTCCCCAAATATGCACTGGAGAGACGAGCTGACATTTTCTTTGGCGTTTATCTAAAAACAGTATTGGAGGCTAAGTATGATATTAAAATCAAAGAGGAGATAATTCCGGAGTTCCCTGTACGTAAAGCCACGATTTATCCTAATGTTCAGACCAATCAGTCATT
>LRSL01000050.1 GCA_001563335.1 Candidatus Thorarchaeota archaeon SMTZ1-45
CCTTACGACTTAATCACGTTCGTGGAACGTCTACCAGAATCATGGGCAACCTATTTCTACTTGTCAATTGGCCATCCAGAAAAGGATGCAGAGTTCCTGAGAGAACGTTCTCCAAGCACGTACATGGATCAGCTGATAGCGCCTTTGCTTGTTATACAGGGTAAAAACGATCCTCGAGTAGTTGAGAGAGAGTCTAAAGATATTGTCGTTAGATTGAATGCATCTGGCAAGCACGTGGAATATCTCATGTTCGAGAATGAAGGACATGATGTCATTAAATTTAACAACAAAGTAACAGTTTACAACAAGATTGTCGAATTCTTTGAGGAACATTTGAAGCCATAATGTCTTTCAAATGTCATATTTCAATATTGAGTCTGTCGAAAACGGAATTGATTCATAATTCAAATTCTTGGTCCTTCCACCAGCCTATGACAATGATAACAGACACTATAGCAACTATTGCTATTGAAAAAGTGGGAATAGAAAGTACTTCAGGTTCAGCCAAAAATGGATTTGAACCTGCAAGGAACTCTTCTATGTTTGTTTTACCATCTTCATCGGGATCTTGGTCAGCATCATTAGCAAGAGGATTGAGACCGTATTCATGTTCCCAACCATCAGGCATCAAATCGAAATCAGTATCAACACTCCAAGGGTTAAGGCCGAGAATATATTCTTCAGCATTTGATAGAGAATCACCATCATAATCTGCAGCTCCATCAGAAGGATCAGTTGGATCAAACCCATTATCGATCTCATATTTGTCATCCATAGAATCTGAATCTGAGTCAATGTTGTTGTCATCAGTACCAAGAAAGAGTTCATCAGCAGTTGAAATTCCATCAGAATCTGAATCAGTGCCAAATAGCCTGGTATCTATCCAGAACTCTTTACTATCAAGAATACCGTTGTGGTCGATATCACTGTCATAGGAGTAGCAGAGCTCGAATCCTACGACATCATTTCCAGTATTATTTAGAATAAGAGTATAGAGTCCCCTATTTGAAACAGATATGTTGAACAAATTGGTATGTTCCCAAGCTGATGCATGGTCAAACTCAGCAACTCCTATTACTTGGTCAAAAGGGTCTGTAATAGAAAATGAAGCAGGACCGACAAACCATCTGCATGTAACTTCTATGTTTGTCGCTACTGTGATAGGTATGTAGATCTTTTCTGTCCAACCATGTTGAATAATAAAGGAGAAGTTGAATTCTCTACGCTCTCCATAAGTCCGACCCATTACATAAGCCATACTTCCACCGATAGCTGCGGCTACCTCTCTGCAAATATCATAGTTAAACAATACGTTGAAGTAAACATCATTCCCACTATGATAGGATGGATCAACAGCCCACCCTGATTCAAAAGCACAGATTGTTCCTGAGAATCCTCTTATATAGAATGGATAATGGTCTGAAATCCCCCAGAGAGGGAAGAGGAATGAAGGAACTGGTGATATATAATTCGAGCCATAGTTATTACTGATTGTCCTAGTTAGTTCTGCCCAATACTGACCTCTGCTATAGTCACCAATACCATCATAGCCCATGAGTACCTTCTCGTCATTAGGTGCATCAGGATCTGGATATAGAATAGTATCGATGTTGAAAAGGGCAAGAGTTTCAATTCCTCTATGTTCAAATTCAGTTGAAACCTCTCGACTTCCTTCCAAGTAATCCACCATCTCTCTACCGTGTGGGTGAAGCCCATTGAGAGCTACGAAATATATATCTAAGGGCCACTTGAATTTAGACATAACTTCTGCCAAAACAAGCATTGCCGCAATACCTGCTCCATTGCAATTTGCACCAGGACATCCATCAGGAGAGTCATAATGCGCTGTTACAATAAATACTGGATTGTTGCCTGGTAAATATCCTGGTAGTTTTCCGACGACATTATAATAACTTCCAATGATTTCAATCTCAATCTTTCCACCGGATAGTCCATCTAATTGTCCTATTATATAATTTCGAGCATACTTATTCGGACCCTCGATATCTGCATCAAATACAGCGCTGATATATCGCGAACCATTTTCAGTAAAACGCTGTACAATACTTCGTATCTTAGAAATTGCTATTTCTTCATAGATTTCTTCAATGACTAATTCACCATATACATGTCCAGAGGCAACTTCCGCTTTGGTAACTTTCAAAATTGATCTATCTCTGATTGTGGGATTTTCGGATATTGGTACCAAAAGAAGGAATGAAAAGATGATTACAAACCACAATCGCTTCAAGGGTTTTACCATTGCGCATATCCTCCGAGCAGGCCTCTCAAATTAATTCGGAACCGTTAAAGAAATCCTACTATAAGCGCAATCTCTGCCTATGATGTTATAGCTATGAAAAGAAACACCTTCGAAATTATAATGAATAAAGGAAATCGAATGATTAACAAGTCAAGACATGTTGACTAACTAGTCAAGGACCGTAGGATTATATCATTCCATTCCCTTGTCAATCGTGAAGAAAAATGACCTCGGATGAAGTGTTTGAAGCAATTTCTCACCCAATGAGAATTGCTATCTTGAAGGAACTTGCCAAGAAACCTACACGTTTTGCAGATCTGAAACGGAAACTACGGATTAAGAGTAGCGGTCTCCTGGACTTTCATCTCAAGAAAATGGACACAGTCGTGACAACTGACAAAGATGGAAGGTATACTCTGAATGATAGGGGATTTGCAGCTCTTAGGGCAGTCTATGTTGTTTCGAACTATGGATGGCAACGAAGAGCGTGGTTCATCAATGTGGCAACTATCCTTTTCATCAATGTCTACATGTTCTTCTCAATTCCCGAATTCTTTGTTTTCAGTGCAGTGCCAACATTTGGGTGGTTGGTCTTTTACAGTTATTGGACATTTGTGAAGAGGCGAGTACGACTGAGAAACAATGGCATCGAAACTGAAAATGTGGAGGTGTCCTAGGATGAATTATCGCGTAGTTGTTAAACATTATATATCTTCTAGAGAAGCATGCACATCCGAGAGTTTCTTCATTGAACGAAGGGAGTTTGAATTATGGTGACTGCTGTAAAAATTGAAAATCTTGTGAAGACCTTTGGAGACTTGGTCGCTGTCAACGAACTCACACTAGATATTCGGGAAGGTGAGATTTATGGTCTTCTTGGTCCCAATGGTGCTGGGAAAACTACAACAATCAAAATGCTGATGGGACTGCTGGATCCAGACTCTGGTCATGCTAGTGTGTTTGGTATCGATTCATCAAAAGACCCGGTAGAGGTCAAACGTCTTGTTGGATATGTGCCTGAAGACCAACAGCTATATGATTCACTTACCCCGCGGGAGCTTTTTGATTTCATTGCATCAATTAGGCAGCTCCCTCAGGAAAGGATTAACAAGAGAATCAAGGAGTTTGTGAAAGCTCTCGATTTCGGAAAGCATTATGACAAGATGATTGTCACACTCTCACAGGGTAACAAGCAAAAGACTATGTTGATAGCAGCTCTCCTACATGCTCCCAAGCTATTGATACTCGATGAACCATTCTCAAGCCTCGATGTTCGTTCAGCAAAAATCATGAAAGACATCGTAAGGATACACGCTGAAAACGGAGGTTCAGTTTTACTTAGCACTCATGTCATGGAAGTTGCTGAGGGTCTATGCGATCGTGTTGGCATAATCGATGAGGGAAGTTTAGTTGCAGAGGGCACACTTGAAGAACTCCGTGTTCAGGCTCATAAAGAAGCAGCGACTCTTGAAAGTCTGTTTTTGAAACTAACAGAACAGGAAGAAGAGGTTGAAGAAGGAGTGTCTGTCCTTAGGGAGGCACTGGCAGAATGAGATTCTCAGAGAGCTGGAAACTAGCTGGAGTCATAGCTCAAGAATCTCGTTTCCAAGCTTTTCTAGAGATGAACCCATCCAATCTTGCTCGTGTAAAAGAAGAACCCGAGAAGATTGCTCGATCGATTAAATCATCAAGTCGCATCAGCTATTTTATGACTACCATCATTTTATTGATGATTGCTGTTATTGCACTTGCTGCGTCTTCATTTGATGTATCACTAGGAAACCCAGAAGCTAGGTTAGCTATTGGTTTCACAGTTTATCTGGCGTTGAGTTTTGTCGTGGTATTCTTTCTTAACCTCACATCCACCACTGGACTAATCACATCCGGTGCGATGAATCTACCAGCCACCTTACCTCTAAGTAAGGCGGATATTGAACAACTCTCATTCATGACCTTTGCCAGAGTATTTCTAGCTCCAGTGTTGCTTTCTCTTATAATATTCCCAATCGGAAGTTTACTTGTGTTTGGACCTTTGGTTGCAATAGTTGCTTTTGTTGCATGTTCGAGTACAGTGTCAATCGCCATAGCAGCTCTCATAGCAATGTCAAAATGGTTCCATAAGAAGTCGCATTCATCAGATGAATCAAGAAGCTCCGCTTTTGTCAGAATTGCTGCTTCGCTTGGTATTGTTATAGGCATGGTCAGTGTGTATGGCTTAAGCAGCTATCTTCCTGATCTTATGCGATTCATAATTGAACTTTCAAGTATTTGGGGTGAAACTGCGTTCACTACTTTGGCACTAGTCTTTCCGTTTTCATTCGGTTTCTTTGCAGCTTCACTAGCGTTTGAAACGCCAGTCAGCACTATTCTTGCATCCGCAATTGGGACCCTCTTGTACACTTTGCTAGCAATAGTTGCATACCAACGAAGTGGAAGATCACTTAGACAAATCACTATTAGTGGAGTGCCAACTACGCAAATCAATGTAGAGAAAGAAGTCATTATCAGATTAACTAGTCCGTTAAAGGCAATGATTAGAAAAGACCTCAAATTGGCTACACGAAATGTTGGATCCGCGTTTGTGTTTGCAATTCCTATTTTCCTAGTTGTTATGTTATTTCCAATGATTCAGTATTGGAAAGTTGATGGGTTGCTTAGAAGTATGACTGCTTTGACAGCAGTTAATTATGCCAACCTATTTGGCGGAATTTCATTAGTATCCATACTGATGTTCGATACACAAGGCGCATCTGTTCATGAAGGATTACCAATAAGCTCCAAGCTTGTTCTTCAAAGTAAAACATCAATACTACTCGTACCGTATATCTTGAGCATGATTGCTATCGACATTATGATTTTAATTAACAATCCAATCACACCACTTCTATTACTTATCCCAATCATCCAGTTTCCTGTTGGATATTTTGTAGGAATGGCAGTAGGTACAACAGTATTCAGAATAAGAGGTGGTGGCAGAGCAGTGGCAGTAAATGTCGCCTCTGACCAGGCAATGGGTTTAGTTTCTGCAGCAATTGGAACAATTGCAGGTATTCTTCCTCTTCTTGGATTTGGGATTGCAATGCTTGTCACAGGGTCTCAAGTTGTAAGTCTTGCATGTCAGAGCATATTGGTACTGGTTTCAATCTTAGTCGCTCAGAAATTCATACCAAGACTCCTGAAGGATTGATTTCACTAATAAACCAATTTTCAATTCTTTATACACAACCCATTAAACCTTACATAGTTTAGACTCTTTCAATTCTAGGTAAGATAATCCTGATTGTGTAATGGTGTAATAACAGATGTCTGAAAATGAGCCCCAAGAAAATGAAAATTCAATGTTCCAGAGGGTTCGCTTAATTCTATTTGAACCATCAACTGATATTCAATCTGACATTCTTCGAATGAATGCTAAACTTCTGTCTTTTGCATTATTTCTTATTGTTATTCTCCTTCCATTTATTCAATTACTATTGGGCATCCTGCTTGGTAATATTCCATTATTTTTCTTTGCTTCTGCTATCTTCTTCTTTCTTTATCTAATTAGTAGAACAAAGTATGCAGTGATTGCAGGAATGCTTACTACTCTTTGTATGGCTATAATGCCTTTCCTTTTCCTATCAGTTGAATTTAATCAGGAACCCGTGAGGGTAGTAATGAATATCATTATCTGGCCTGTCATTGCAGCGCTTTTTGGTAGCCAATGGTTAACTGCGAAATTAGAAGCTCTACTCATTTCTTGTGAAACAATAGGTCTTTCCATCTACTGCTACCTCCATCCTAATATTGGACTTGGTATTGCGTTTGAACCCATTGTTGATCAAGCAGCACTCTCTCTTGTTGTACTGATTTTTACCTGGATGTTACATTATTATTTGTCTCAACTAGAAGAACACAGACAATTCCTTGAGCAACGTCAGCGTGAGCTTGAGGTTTATACTTCAGTCTTGACTCATGACCTCGGCAATGATATGCAAATAGTACGAGGTCTTGTTGAACTATTACATGAAACAACTCAAGTGCCTGAGGATAAGGAGTTATATCTCTTGACATCTCTTGCTGTCAGTGAAAGGATGTCACGAGTTATCAAACTCTTCTCAGTTGTTGGACGCGGTGTAGAATATGATTTTCTTGAAACCCTTCAAACAATGGCTAACAGAGCAAAGGATGCTACTGGAGGGGCTCATGTAAGTCTCCTCATTGAACCTGACATTCGCTCAGCTGATATCCGACCGGGTATCTTACTTCCATTGGTTCTGGAAAATCTGATGAGGAACACTGCAGATTATGCTGGTGAAAGTGCTGTTGTGACTATACGTCTAGGACTCGTGGAGAAGAGATTGATAATCACATACCGGGACAATGGACCTGGTATCGATCCTAGCATCAGAGATCGCATTTTTCAAAAAGGAGTCACAACTAAAGGTGAAGGAAAAGGTCTTGGTCTATATCTCTCAAAGAGAATTGTAGAATCATACGGTGGCACAATTGAGTTGTTGGACGAGAAGGAAAGAAGAGGGGCCGCATTTCTTATCTCAGTTCCAGTTCGATAAAATATGATTTGGTTTAATTAGGACAAAGCTTATGCAATCATCCATGGGATTCAGTATTCGCAAATATCCGCTGACAACAATAAGCGGTGCATTAGTCATTCTCTTCTATTGTGTATTCACACTTATTTCTTGGGCTTTCTATCCCGAGCCATATGGACCAAGCACTCATTACCTCAGTCGCTTGGGTAATTTTAATTACAGCCCGTTTGGAGCGTATTTCTACAATTGGGGGTGTATATTAACAGGAATTGCTTTGATTCCCTTCTTTATGAGTTTGAAGGATTGGTGGACTGAGAATATAATCCAGAGGTTGATCATGTTTATTGGTCAGGTACTTGGAATTGCTTCTGGTTTTGGGCTAATGGCGATTGGAGTGTTTTCAGAAGATCAAGGTGAACCACATATGTTGGCGTCCAGCACCTTCTTCATGATCCTGTTTTTTGTACTCATACTAATCATCATTGCTCTTTTCCTAAATCCAACATTGAATAAGTTGGTTGGACTTTATGGTTTGGTAATCGTTTTCTCAAGTCTAGCTTTTGCACTCACCTTTGGTGGTCCTTTAACTGAGTGGTATACTGTCTTTGGTTCACTGTTATTTGTAGGACTTCTTTCAATAAATAGTATGAAATTGAATTACTACCTATATTGAAAATGAGTCATCATCGACACTGACTTAAGCCAGTCTGATTCGTTACCGCAAGACTTCGAGGCAAAGACATGAAGAAAGAAACCTTGACTGATGGTGACCTACCATTAGTTAGCAGTTCGCGTCCTGGCAGACTTGGTCTTAGCCCTAACCTATGGAGATTGGCTGCAGTTATTGCCATTGCACAGTTCTCAACAGCTCTTTGGAAATGGGAATTTAGTATCTTTCTTGAGGGTTTCCTTGAACCTTGGCAAATTGGATTTGTGTTCTCACTTGCCACTTTTTCCGGGCTTATTGCCAGTGTTTTCTCTGGATATATTGCTGACTTTATTGGTAGAAAGTGGACAATCTCCCTAGGTTTCTTACCGATAGTTATTGGACTCTTCACGATGTCATTCTTTCCTATATGGCCCTATGTTGCAATACAATATGGCTTAGTCTGGTTCGGTATGAGCACTGCACGGCTTATGGCTAGAGCTATCCCTGCAGACGAGATTGCGTCTGATGACGGAAGTAATCCCGCACGGCGTCTCATGATGGTAATGATGCCTTTGTGGTTTGTCGACGCGCTCGGTCCTTTCACTGGCTCCTTTCTTCTGAGTTCTGGATATCAATCTGGAAATCTTCACTTCATAGGTTCAATCTGTGCTATCTTTACATTCGTTTCTGCAATCATACTATTGAAAGAATCACTTGGAGCTGAAGTCATTAAAAAAGCCCGTGCAGGTCCAAAGATCTCTTTTCGAAGGCTTGGACGTAGTTTTTGGTTACTTTCACTTGGTATGATTGGATTTGTGTTCGCTTGGAGTAGTTCAATTCCATATCTCGGAAACCTTAGTGTCGGGCCTTGGAATGTTGATACTGTAACCTATGGTCTCACTTGGAGTTTGTTCTCAATCACAAGCGCTTGCATAATGTATCCTGCTAGTAATCTTACAGATAGAAATCTGAAGGGCACTTTATTGGCTGGAGTACTAGGAAACGCATTGATTCTCTTGTGGTTTAGTCAAGGAAGTGGAGTAGTCATGATGTATCTCATCAATTTTGTCTGGGCAATTCCATTTGTGCTCTGGACTGGTTCTGTGAAAAGCATTACTGTCCTCGTTGTGTCCGAAGAAGTCAAAGGACGAGCACTCGGTACCTATGATTTTCTAATGGGAATTGTTGGTATGATCGCTCAGATTTTTGGTGCTGCAGTGTGGGAAATCTCAGGCAGTCTTCGAGTTGTCTATGGTGTTGCAGGTTTAATCGCTTTAGTCACTTCAGTACTAGTATTTATTATACTCAGATTAATCCAAATCCCCAACCATTTAGAGAAGCCAATGGAGTCCACCTGAATTTTAAAACTCAAAGGTTTCCGAATCATTTTCTGAAGAGTATTGTTACTCGCACCGCCTTGCGACAGAACCCTCTGCAATCAGCGTTTTTCAGGTAGAAAGAATTACAGAGCTAGAGAATATCTATCGCACTATCAACAAGAAGCAAGGGATTTTGAAACTCACTACATATGTATATTTCACTGCAACAGTCGACCAACCATTATCTAATCTTATGCTATACGAAATGTTGGTTGAAGCAGGTTTACGTGAAATAAGTTAGTTAAACAAACTCATCAGGTGATGCACTGATATCTGCATCTAGTTCGGTGTCCACCATTCTATCAATTCTTGCTTCAAGGTTCTGAAGAACTTTGCAAGTTCCTTTCTCCAATATTTCCTCTACAGTTACTTTCATGGAACTATCAATAATAAGATGTTGATCTATTTGACCTTCAGATTGAAGCTTGGAGAGGTCTTCAACACCTCTTTCAATTTTTGCAGCAACTTCCCAATATGGTTTAGTTACACTTCGAGGCAATCCAAAGAACATATTCATTCTAAAAATAATGTCAAGTAGAACTCCAAGGACTTTGTTATTGGAGTCATACTCATGAGGTATCTTATGCCTCACAGATCTATCCCGAAGACCAACTTGCTGACAGACATGTCGTCCTAAGACCATAACGTTCGCTGGCAATCGTTTCCATATTGGCTGTCCATATGTATTGTTATTTTCATATATTCTAACTAAAGCGTCATAATTTTCAGGGTATCGTCGCTTTATCACACGCATGAAGTATTCTTTTTGCCTACCTGGTTTGAGTGTCATTCCACCAAATTGAATAAACTCACCATTTGCAGATTTTGTGGCTTTTGCAAGCTTAGTCATATTATCAACTTTGTCACCAATTGTTGGAATGATAGGCGTTGCCATCACTCCCCCAAAAAGACCTGCCTTCCTGATCTCTTTAAGCGCAGCAAATCTTTCAGAGCTAGATGAAGCATTTGGCTCGAATACCTTCTGTACTTCATCATCCGCACATGTTATTGTAAATACTACATTGGCAAAAGAACGTTCATGAATCTCCTTCAGAAGGTCTATGTATTCTAGCACAAGATTCGATTTCGTAAGAATAAAGACTGGCATTCCAAAATCTAAAAGCACCTCAAGTATACGATATGTAATTTTGTACTCTCGTTCTGCTTGTTGGAATCCATCGCTCACACCACCACATGCTCCAATCACAAGTTTTCTAGGTACTTTCTCTGCAATTCTTTTAGCATCTTCATCGTCAAGAAAAGACCAGAGTGTTTCAGTTTCTAACTCGGATTTCGATGTAAAACCAAGTTTCTTCAATTCTTTCCGAAGGAGAGTAGCAGCATTCTCTTTCACTCTAACGTGTGAATAGAAATTATCTACATGATAGTATTCTGAATTTCCATCACAATAGACACACCCATGTTCACACCCTCTATAGGCATTAAGACTGCGGTTCATATGAAACCAACTGTCTGCTACATGTGGTTTTGAGAGTAGGGACTTTGCCTTGACACACTCATATCGCATCTCAAGCCACACTCTCATAAATGAGTACTAATCTGAAAGTAAATCGAATGTGGATTATTTACTTAAAAATCGAATGAAGACTAGCTAGATTTTTTTAATTAGCACAATGATTGCTTAGAATATGGATTGCATAAAGGCTACGATTGTTTATGTAGAGCTATGTAGAACGTTTTTAGTGCAGGTGTAACGGGTGACGAATGAGAATCACGAAGCATCATGGCTACACAAGGTAATGGAAGTAGTCCGTGATGGCTTTGTCGTCATCCAAGATGAAGACATCATTATCACCAACTCCTCCTTTGCTGATATGCTTGGTTATGACAAAGAGAGTCTTGTTGATACTCCTTTTGAAGATTTGATTGAACCAATGTCACGAAGACGAGACCAGGAAATGATTGAGGCTCTAGTCACAGGCGAACATGCAACGCGATTCATTACTCGTCTTTTATCAAAAAATAATGATGTCCTTCATGTTGAAATCACTCCAACTGAAATTAAATTAGATGGGGCGCCAGCAATCATCGCCACAATTCGAGACATCACCTCCCAAATGGAACTTGAAGCAGCTGTGACAGAACTAGAGAATCGGTTTGCCACTCTCTATGATCTATCCCCTGTTGCATATTTCACATTGAATCGAAATGGAACCATTGAGCAGGTAAATGCGGCTGGAGAAGAATTGCTTGGTTGTGATGCTGACTTTATTATCGGTAAGTCTCTCTCAGAGTTTCTACCTGATCCTGAACCAAGATATGACCCTGGTGCAGATATCGTCAGAGAAGCAGTTAGAGGAAAAAGTGTAAGTGGGTTAGAGATTCAAATGAAAAAAGGAGATGGTAAGATTATCTGGGTTAACATCTCCTCAAGTCCTCTCACTTCAGGAACTGAGAAAGTAAGTGAGATTGGTTTGACTGCTTTTGATGTGACAACACGACGCGGTGTGGAACAGAGACTCAGACATGAGAGTGAAAGGGCTAATTTGTACATGGAGGTCATGACTAGTGATCTGAACATGACAAATCAAAATGTGCTATTCGCATTGGAGGACCTTGCAATCTCTTTAGACATTCCTGATCGTCTGCGTGGACTCCTTAGTGAAACTGCTTGGAGTGTTCGAAGTGCAGGAAGAATGATTGCCAATATGGGTGTTCTGATATCATTAGGTCAATCACCTCCAGATAAAGTCGAAACTAAGCTTCAACCCCACTTCAATAAGGCTGTTCGAGAAGCTACAAGAGACTTTGAATGGAAGACCATTAATATTGAATCCAATATTCCTGAACAATCAATCAATGTTGTTGGACATGCCTTCATGTGGTACATTTTCTTCAATATAATTCACTATTGCGCAAGTGAAGACCCTAGTACAACTGTCGAGCTAAATATCAATGCAGATAGCACTGAAGATGGTGAAATGGTCAGAATCGAATTCTTAGATCGAGGACCCGGAATTCCAGATGAACACAAGAATCAGATATTTAGACGATCCGGAGAGATAGAGGAGCAACTGGCTGGAAAAGGTCTTGGTTTGACTGTTGTTGATAGGTATATTGAACATCTTGGAGGAAGAGTATGGGTAGAGGATAGAGTCCTGTCAGATCCTTCTCAAGGGAGTAAGTTCATTGTACTATTGCCAGCATGGAAAGAAGAACTCAAGATTCCACCAATCATGTTCTATAAATCAGACCATTGTGTATTCTGCGGACCTGTTCTTGAATCGTTGAACGCTGTTCTGAAAGAGATGAATATTAGTCCTGCTACTATACAACTCATCAATGTGGATGACCCTAACTCTGGTGTAAGTGAAGACGAATTACCTGCTTTGCCAACTATTTACATGGGTACTAAACAACTTGCAGGTTTCGTATCTGAGGATGACCTGAGATATGAAATCTCCACAATGCTTCTCATGTCTGGTTAAATTCATTCTTTCTATGTTGGATATTGGTGTTGAAATACTGCCCTCTTTTTTGATTCGAAATAGCTAAAGGTTTTCAAGCAGTGGGATTAATTTACAGAGTCTTTCTACATCATAATAACAAAAAGGTGGAAGATTTGGAATATTCTATTCGTCCTATTGGGCATATTGAGAAGGATGATACAGGTATCTATCTGGTCATAATGTCTGAATTTTGGGATGCAACGACTCACGTTAATCTTTTTTCTCATCTTATTGTACTCTGGTGGATTCACGAACGTGATACTCCTGAAGATCGCCAAACACTAGTTTCTAATCCTCCGAGGAAGAAAGGAGCTGAACCTTCAGGAGCTTTTTCTTGCCGGTCTCCTTCACGACCAAACCCAGTAGGACACACTATTGTCAAACTTATTGCTGTTGACCCTGAGAACTCACGATTGAGAGTTGACCATATGGATGCAAATCATGGTTCACCAATAATCGACATCAAGCCTTACCTACCCTCTTCTGATAGAGTAGATGGTGCCATGGTTGCACCTTGGTTTAAAGATTTAGAACCACGCTATACAAAGTGAATCACTTTGGTCCTTCTAGATAATACTCTAACAAATCTTCCATGAAATCAGAGGTCTTCTTGATTATCATCATTGGGTCATCTACCACATATGTGAAGCGATATGTGACTGCTGCTACTGGTTTTGCCCATATCTGAAAGGTTGGACGAGCGAGGAAAACCGTTTCATAGTCTTTGCATACCTTTTCGAAATGACGCTGCATCTCTTTTTGATTGTAGCTCATGTGGATATTCAGGTCGAAGGTGTACCTGAATGCGTTAGCATCACCAGCCATATGTCGAAGTTTATCAATAGCCTCATCAATAGATCTGATATAGGCTTTCATTCTCCGTTCCTCCTTTATTTCCTCAATTTGTTCCTCTTTATCCCTGATTAAATCAGCCACAGCAACTCGGAAATTAGTTACCTCGCTACTTACTACTTTATTGTTTGGAAGTAGTTGCCTTGTTTCATCCGCAAGTAGAATCCTTGTATAGTTTAGGGTAATTTCTCTGACTATTCCTTCAACATTTCCCACTCTTACATAATCCCCGACTCTAAATGGTCGGGCTGCCAATACATACAACCCACTAACAACATTACCCAGGGCTTGCGAGAAGGCGAGACCCAGCGCAGTACCAAAGATAGCTGTTAAAGATAGAAGTGCAGCCACATCTGCTTGAAATCCACTGAGTACAATCATGATTCCTGCCATGAAAAAGACTAGTCTAAGAACCAAGACAATCCCGGTGGCAGCTTCAATTCCCATTCCAATCGATGTTAGCGATCTCTTGATTAACCTGGTTATTATGAAATAAAATGTCAATAGAATAAGAAGAGACACCAGTATCATGATGAAGGGGAGCAACAAGTTGATGTAATAGAGAATATATCCAAGAGGATCACCAAAGGGATCTGGAGGAGGAGGAAGAGTTGTTGTGGTTTGCATTGCAGTATCGCGTAGAGGAGTGAATCCCATCTATATGAATGATGTGACCTGTTCAGAGAGCAAGAAGTGAATTCTTGCGTACTATTAATAGGCAGATATGCAGTAGGTGAAAAAGAAATGACTGAAGTTATTAGTAGGCGTAGATATATTACAGCTTTTCTTATCAAAATACTAATAGTCTTATCATTCCCTCTAACTGGATTTCTCTCACTATCAAGTGTTGATTGGTATTCTATTCTCTTCGTTGTTAGCGGAAATCAATTTATTATGTTCAATTCAGTCTTTTCTGTTTTTGTAGCGTTATTCATAATGCTACCTGGTATTCTCTTTGAGTACCACTTGAACAAAAAACCAATCTCGAAGTCAATACGTGGGAGAGCAGTTGCCTCATCAATTATATGCATTTTTATTGGGATCTATGTGCCCTTAGGTACGGCTTCTTTCCCTGACATGGCTTTGTTTTATGCAAGAAACTACGCACCTATCCTTACTATTGCTTTCTTTGTTATCCTTCCAGTAATATCACGAGAATCAATGTTACGGAGCGTTCCTTTTGAATCTCGTTTGAGAAGCTACAATTCCTTTAGGCAAATTTTTCGAAGAAAGATGAAACGAGAAATTCTTCTCTCGGGACTTCTTTGGGCCGGTCTTGTATTCTGTCCTTTTCTAATCAGTTCTGTTTATACAGGGTGGCACCCTCAATTTAGTTACTGGTCTCTCTTCTACGAATATGAGATTTATGCTGAATATTCATATTTTGGTGGGTTACAGGTGATATTTTCTGATACTCTCAGGATTAATGCATTAATGCCATCTGAAATGCTATTATTTGTCTTCTTGTCAGCAATACGTTTCATATTTGTTAGAGATATATTTCGACATCAGGTAACTATTGTCAAGAAATCACGACTTATATCAGTAGCAATCTTAGGTGAGATACTTCCTGCTGCCACTGTCACGCTTCTCACTCTAAGCGTCATTCCCCTAGAATTCATCACTCTTCTTTTCTTTCCCATGCCGATACTACCTATTGTCGGTTTCATTTATATAAAGTTCAGTAGGGCAATCCCGATAAAGGAAGAGATTTGGCAAGACCAAGAATTTAGAATGTGGTTTGAGAAGGAACAAGAATCCCGTCTTCCAGAAACAACTGATGAGTCAATTAAAGTTCCGATGTTGTATCTAATAGTTTCACAAGTCCGCAAACGTATGAAAGAATAGCCTAATTCACACAGAAATAAAGACCAATGTCTTTACTACTACTGGAACCACAACATCTTCGATGATTGGCTCTCCTATGTCTATGAAATCTCCCTCCCTTAGTTTAATCTCATCGATAGAAAGTAATTCATTTTTTATTCCAGTTTCTCGTTTCATGACATTACCGACACTATTACCAATATCTGCATCAAAACACATGAAAATGGGGGCTTGGTTTTTAACAGTATTTGGCAGAGCGTTTACAACTCCAAGTACAAATTCTCTGAGATTCTCATAAGATGGTCTAACAGACTTATTAAAAGCTAAAATGAGCGGGTCAAAACCTTCAATCAAATCGAATCTTGATAACGCTCTCTCGATGGCATTTTTAACATCTAGTGATGACGGTTTCCTCGTGGCAATATATGGTTCGATAACAGGTAGATTCCGCAGTGGGTATTTGAGCCCTTGTGAAAGGAAAGTAGTTGAACCACTGACCTGAAGACTGAAGTTGCCTGCTCCTATCACAGTAGCACGTATCTTGTGCTCGGGTCTTTCTACAGGTAAGTTCAATTTTGTCACTTTTTCCTTGATTGCCTTGGCTAATGATACTCCAAGATCGTTGAACACCCTCTCCTCACAGCCATAGTAATACTCAGCAACGCCACCGGAAAAAGTCATTGAATCAATTCTACTGTCAAACTGGAGTTGAGGTGCCATCATGAGTCTTGAAGTAATTCTTGAGAGCTGAACTTGTTGCATACTTTCAATTAGGGCATCGGCAAGAACATCCGCTATCCTATCCTGGGCGTCTTCTGAAAGTTCTTGACCAAGTTCCAGGTTTAGTCCCACTGCTTCAGCGAGTTTCTTGCCTGTTTCTTCCAAGCGGATGATTCTTCGACTATCATCAGTAGCAATCAATCTCCCACCAACATTGATTGCTGTAGTAGCTTCGACCCTCCCGTCCTTGCATACAGCAATATTAGATGACCCACCACCTATATCAACATTCATGATTGTTTTTCCTGTTTCGGCTGACCTTGCCACAGCACCCGATCCGTATGCTGCAAGAACAGATTCAAAATTAGGTCCTGCAGTCACAGCGACAAATTTACCTGCTTCACCAGCAAGAGAAGTTACAATCCATTCTGCATTCTCTTTTTTTGCGGTTTCCCCAGTTATGATGACTGCACCTGTGTCAATTTCAGAAACTCCAATTCCTGCTTCTCGATAGTCATTCAGAAGTAGATCTCGAAGTCGCTCGAAATCGATGTTATTTGCATCCTTGAAAGGAGTGAGGTGAATTGGACCTGAGTGGAGTATTTTTCGTTCCTTAATCTCAAACTTCTCGGAACGAGAATTCTCATTTCTCTCAAGTACAATTTGGCTGAACACGACATGGGAAGTCGAAGTACCAATATCGACTCCAACACTTGTGAGTTCCTTTCGTTTAGTTTGGATGACCATTGTCATGTTCACCGTTCAGATCTATCGTGAGCCTCGAAATTCCTCCTTTTAGGTTTATGATAACGCGCAATATTTTACTCGGTTCGTCATTGGAACAATCAGGAGTATTTGTATTATGGATACTATAAAAGCGATAAGAGAACGACGAAGCATTAGAAAATACAAGTCAGATAATGTAAAAGAGGATGAACTAGAAACGATTCTCCAAGCAGGACGATGGGCACCATCCGCATCTAACAAACAACCTTGGCACTTCATCATCATCCACAATGAAGACATGAGAAAGAAACTTGCTGACATTCATGACTATGGAAGATTCATGAAAGAGTCACCAGTTGTGATTGTTGTACTTGGAGACCCAGAAAAGCATCCAAGATATCACCTTGCAGACCCGCATCAAGCAGTTCAAAATATGTTGCTAGCTGCGTACTCTCTTGGATTAGCAACCTGTTGGATGGGTGTGAGAGACACAGACTTGGAACCGCAATTTCGTGAAGCTCTTGGAATTCCAGAGAAGCTTCGTGTAATCTGTTCAATATCTCTTGGATATGGTGATCAGGACCGACAAAGCACACGATTTCCATTGGATGAAATAACTTCATGGGAAACATATGGTGGTAAGAAATAGCAGAGTGGGTGTTTTGATTGAGTGGAGAATCTGATTTGAAGACGCTCATGAGAAAAATGGAACCTGTGGTTGTTCCAGGAGAATTTGTTTTCTGCTCAATTCAGGAAAAACAGCTAGAAGATCTTCAACAACCTTTACTCATCTTTAGAGAACACGAAGGACCAACAGTTATTGTCACGAAAGATGTCGCTGAACAAAACAGGTTCTCATTTGATGCGATTTGGGGGCTCATTTCCCTCTCCATCCATTCAAATCTTGAAGCTGTTGGATTACTTGGTGCTATTACCTCCCATCTAGCTAATGCTGGAATTAGCGTGAATGCGGTTTCAGCCTATTATCATGACCATCTCTTTGTTCCATATGGACGAGTCAATGAGGTGGTTTCTCTACTCTTAGATCTTTCAAAATGATATCTATAATGAAATTATGACATCCTTCGATTTTTTGCCAGTCATATATTCAATATCTATTCTTCCAATATTCACACGCTTTAGTGATTTCTCTGTTACTTGCTCTTGTGTTACTTTTTCTGGGTCTGACTCAAGAGCTTGAATCATTATCCTAAGAGCATGTTTCTTTTCATCTAGGTCATCGATGAATACCACACGACCTCTAAACTGAGTGGTAGCATAGAGATGATCACAAGCACCTTCTACATAGCCTAAATCATCAAGTGCTTGCCCCCATACGATATTATTTTTCTTGAGGATGTCTATTTTCTTTCCTTCTTGAGCGCAATGAAAATAAATGCAATAATTCTTGTCATCATAACCGTGACTTAGAGTGACAAGATAAGGCTCATCGTTGATACTCATTGCTATAGTAATGTATTTTGCCCTCTTAAGAATAGCAATAATATCATCCTTGCTTTCAATAGCTTTCTCTTTCCTGCGTATTCCTCTCAAGGTACATCATCAATTCCAAAAAGTTGGATGGCGTTAAACATTTCGAGTAATGTTTTTGTGTTATATCAATTAACCTCATACTATGATTGAGCTTCAAGACATTTATGATGCTCATAAGCGAATTCGAGACTATGCTCTTTGGACTCCAGTAATGACATCTTCAACTATTGACAAGTTGATTGACTGCAAAGTTTTTTTCAAATGTGAGAATTTCCAACGAGTTGGTGCTTTCAAATTCAGAGGTGCTTTAAACACAATATCACAATTGACTGACGATGAACGAAAACGGGGAGTCATTGCCCACTCCTCTGGAAATCATGCACAAGCATTAGCTCTTGCCGCATCACTCTTGCACATCAAAGCCACGATCGTAATGCCCAAGAACTCGCCAAAAGTAAAAGTTGATGCTACTTGTGGTTATGGGGCGGACGTGGTATTCTGTGAGAATTCAATAGAAAGCAGAGTGAAAGTGGCAAATGAATTGATTGAAAGATATAACTATGTCCTAATTCATCCCTACAATGACGAACGAATCATAGCTGGAGCTGGTACTACTGCATTGGAACTTATTGAGGAAGTCAGAGTAATTGATTATATGTTTGCACCAGTGGGAGGTGGAGGTCTTTTAAGTGGCACATCAATTGCTACAAAGGGGCTTTGTTCCGATTCTAAAGTTATTGGAGTTGAGCCATCAAATGCAGATGATGCTTTTCGCTCCTTTAGAGATGGCAAAATCTATCCAAGTATCAATCCAAACACGATTGCAGATGGTCTGAGAACTCAGCTCGGTGATCTGACTTTCCCCATTATCAAAGAGTACGTTGACTCTATCGTTACAGTTACTGAGGAGGAGATTGTAGAAGCCATGAAACTTCTTTGGGAACGAATGAAGATAGTTGTCGAACCTTCTGGTGCTGTTTCCTTGGCAGGAGTCATAAAAATGAGAGATGAATTACAAGATAAACGGCTTGGAGTAATCATCAGTGGTGGCAATATTGACCTAACAGAGTTCTTCTCAAGATATCTATGATTTGTAATCACGCTCACGTATCTTTGGTAGCCACACCACAAACTCTGCTCCTTTGGTAGGCTCACCTTTTACACGATCTCTTACGTCGATTCGTCCCCCATATTTGTCACAGATATGCTTGGTTTGGTGGAGTCCAACACCTCCATAACGTCTTGACAAATCAAATATAGCTGCCTTCAGTGAGCCAGAAATTCCTTGTCCATTGTCACCCACAGCAATTTCATACCCTTCTCCACTCTCTCTAAGAGAAATCCACACAATCCTTTCCTCTCTTGGATTATGTTCAATTGCATTCTCAATTAGATTACCAAGTAATTGTTCTAGAAACTGATCTGCTTCAATAAGAGCATTGTCAACTTCTAGTGACATATTAAAAGTTACATCTCTGTGCTGGTCTTCATAGGACTCTACTACTGTTTCAATAGTTGTGTCTAGCTTTCTAATTCTGAGTGGAACTGACATCAAAGGCTCAGTGACCTTTACTTTTGATATCATACTCTGACATCTTTCAACTGATGAAACAATCTGTCCCAAAAGCCGACGAGCCTCAGGATCTTGAAGCTTCATCTCCATCACCATGGTACTTCCTAGGATTATCTGTAATTGGTTTCTGAAGTCATGAGCCATTAGGTCAATGAGATGCATTGCACGCTCTTTTTGAGTTTCAATATGCTTCTCAGCATCAAGGCGCTCTGTGACATTCATAGCCACAAGCTGGATGGCTGGAGCATCTTCATATTCCACACGTCTACCAAACATTTCTAACCATTGCATATCTCCATCCTTTTGAAAGACACGAATAATCATTGGTATTTTGTTTGGTGGATCTCCCTTCAGTAGTTCTTGTAATCTGTTCATGACTGAGTCCCAGTCATCAGGATGAATTATGCTTTGAATTTCCTTTGAAGAAAGTGCAAGGACTTCTTCTACACTTCTCTCAAGAAAACCAGCGAAAGCTGGGTTGG
>LRSL01000051.1 GCA_001563335.1 Candidatus Thorarchaeota archaeon SMTZ1-45
AGAGGCAGTTATTCTGGACAGGATGTTTTGTTTGTTGTAATTCGAGAGAAATAAGTCTGATTTCATGTTTTTAAATTACCCAATAATCATATATGGATTAGAGAAATTAACAAAATAGGAATTAAATTTAGGTTAGCTAATTAGCTAATAATTGAAACAGGTGTAATCTGATGGGAGATGGCGAAGGATTTCTCAAAGGACCAATAACACGACTCTTTGAGAAAGTGGCAAAATGGATTGGACTTTCAACAAATGCAGGACCAGTAATAGCAGCTCTCTTCATAGAGAGTTATGAAACAGGAAATCGTATGAGTTCTGATGACATCTGTAGAGCCACTGGATATTCTCGAGCGAATGCAGGGTTAATTATCTCACAATTGGAAGCTCTTGGAGTTATCGATGGGCAAAGAGATTATGATCAGACGGGTCGTGGTAGAAAACGAGTCCTTTACGCGATTGAGGGTGACTTTGGAGACATCTTCAATCTTGGAGTTATGAGTCTGATGGATAAGCTTGGAGCTATGATGAAAGACATTCAATCTATCGAGGATTTGAGAAGAGGTAGAGAGGATGCATTGAAACCAATGCTCAAGGATATCAAGAAAGTTATTCAGGAAAGATTAGATTCGCTTGAAACAGTTTCATCTGCTAAAATATCACTCTAACTTAGAAAAAATAATGCATTTCAGGTCATAAACTGATTAAGGTGCTGCAGGAAGAATCACTATGAAGACTGAACCTTGCGAGTAGTCTCCTGGAACTCGATCTTCTATTGCAATTTTTCCACCAAAGACCTCTGTGAGTGTTTTTGCAACTGAAAGACCTAAACCAGTTCCTTCAGCTCCACTCATGAAGCGGTTGAAGAGTTTTGCTTTCTTTTCTGGTTCGATTCCAAAGCCATAGTCAATAACTCGTGTTGTCCAAAATATTTGATCTTGGTCATACTTGGGTTCAATTTCCACCTCAATTCGCTTCCTATCTGAAGAATATCTTACAGCGTTTCGGAAGAGGTTTGTGAATACTCCTTCAATCAATTGGTGGGCGTAAACATAGCATTCACCAAGATTCCTGTTAACAATGAATTCAATACTCTGGCGATGCAAGGGTGGGAAGGTATTATCAAATGAATTTCGGATACATTGAACCAAATCAATTCGATCAAGATTTTCGCGGGCGATTACTTCCGACATTCCAATTTGTCTTACATTCCTAATCAGCTCGTCAGCTCGATGCAGCTCAGCCTGAGCATCTCTTACTATTTGTTCTCTAACGCCAGGTTGAATAGCATTTACTTCTAGAAGTCCTAAAGAGATGAGAATGGCTTGATGGTAGTTAGAAATATCATGAACTAGCAAGTCAGAATACACACGAGCTCTTTGATGAGCAGTTTCTGACTTTCTCATTTCTCCAATATAGAGCATCCCCAACAAACCAGGACCAAAAAGAAGTGCTATGAGTAACAATAACTCTGCTGAATACCATCCCGCAGTCCAGTCCAAGAAATTAGCTTTCAAAATATTGGGAACAATCCATAAAGCAAGGAAACCACTCAGGAGAACTTCTACTGTTAAACCTCCTCCTGCAGTTCTTGAAAGATAGACAATAAAGTATGTGAATTCAAACATAGCGAAAAGATTGATGGTAAGAAGAACGGATCTTCCTAGAGGACTATTGAGTAAGATGGGAGCTGTTCCATATAATTCTGCTTGGATGAATTCAGATAGAGTGACTAGTCCAGCTTGAAATACTACTCCAAAAACAGGCCAT
This sequence comes from Candidatus Thorarchaeota archaeon SMTZ1-45, assembly GCA_001563335.1. Taxonomy (GTDB): domain Archaea; phylum Asgardarchaeota; class Thorarchaeia; order Thorarchaeales; family Thorarchaeaceae; genus SMTZ1-45. Next base: position 1,768 of record LRSL01000051.1, read on the forward strand.
AGCTCGGCTCTTGGTAGATTTGCTGGTGGTATATTCATGGTCCATCGAATTGCGAGAAACAATGAGATAAGACTGACTAGACTTCCTGTGATATATGGCACTAGTGACTCTCCAGCATATGGTGTAGGAAATCGAGACATTATAACTTGAAATATATCAACAACAGTCCATGATGCAAAAAGGAGGATTAGGGGATAGAGATTCGATTGACCCTTTGTCTTTGCATGACCGTATGTCAATAGTGCCATAACAGCTGACAAAGATGCTGCTCCAAGATGGATTATCGTATATGCACCTATATCAGGGTTGTAAAAGCCAGGTATTAGACCTTCAACAATCATGGTTACAAAAAATGGAGTAAGAAAGAGTATTGAGAATCCAGAGGCAAAGATTGTGGCGTTTCGTGGCTTCATTCCAACATCATGAAGATATGGAACAGTCAATGACAAATAGAAAACAAAGAATGCAACTGAATTAAGTGTGACAGAAAATGTCCAAACTAATGATAGCTGATAAATCGGAATTAATAACGCCACTGAAGCTGTTGCCAACAAGATACAACATACTATAAGCGAAGCAGAGTGGTATGGAGGATGTTTGTGCGCAGAGCCATATACAAGATTCATTGTGATAATTAATAGAATGATAATGATAGCAAATATGAAAAAACTCAGAGAAGGCTTTATTGACTCGGGAATAACAAGTATGAATCTTCCTGAGAGAGTACCATAAATTAGCAGCATTGATGCTGCCAAAGCAAATGAGAGGACATACAGTCTTTTCCCAGACAATGTTCTGTATCGCTCGTCTGAATATACAGCAATTAAGAGCAATGAGCTGAACAAAACAAGCTCAATCAAGTCATTGAATAAATTCGAGGTTGATCTTGTCAAAATCGGATCCTCTAGAGTAAAGAGCATATCAACTGCGATGCCTAAATGCAAGGTACCAGAATAGAACATAGCAGCCTGAATTATTATTAGAAATGGACTTTTTTTCTCTCTATAGGCAAGTAATGCAACTGCTATGCAAGCTATTGCAGAGAAAGCTAAGAATGACTGAAATGCTATATCTGTATGGAAAGTCTGCCAAGCAGGTAACCCAACTAAGAACCATGCGAAAGTAGCTATCAAGGCAATGCAACTGTAGGAGATAGCACGTCTTGCAAAAATTCTAGAGGGTATTGCCATTTAAGTCACGTTGAGAATTGAACGGTTTAGTAGTAAAATCCTTTATGTGATATATTATTGCGATTTGACTTGCGAAGGATAAACCCAAAAGACATGAATATGCATAATAATGGCTCTTTCTTGAAACGATTTCCTCTCAGAGAGCGTTTCACCCAGACAGAGGAATAACACAATTGCCTGAAAATCAACCGTGTCCTGAGCATGAAACATATACAGAACTACTTAGTAGAAGAATGCTCTTAGATGCGATGAATGATGCTTTTGGAGTAATAAATCGGGATGGGATTTTCACTTATGTTAATCAGAGATTCGCTAACCTTCTTGACTATACAATTGACGAAATGATTGGTCAACCAATTACGAATTTTGTCGACGATGAGAATCTCTTCATTTTGCAAAATAATATTCGGAAGAGATACGAGGGAATTTCATCTCAATATGAATTGGAATGGAAAGGAAAAACAGGCAAGAGAGTTCAAACAATAGTATCAGGGACACCTCTCTTAGATGAAGAGGGGAAACATCAAGGATCCTTTGCTGTGGTCACAGATATCTCTTGGCGAATTGTTGCTGAGAGAAAGTACAAGTTACTTTCAGAACACTCCTTACAGGGACTCGCTATAATTCAAGAAAATCGGTATGTCTATGCCAATCCAGCTTTTGCCTTCATGGTCGGATACACCGTTGATGAAATTCTAGCAATGTCGTCTGAGGATGGATGGAGTCTGGTTCATCCTGATGATAGGAAATACCTACTTCGTTTATTTAATGATAGAAGGACTGGGAAAAAAATACCGATGCCCTATGAATATAGATTCGTTCGAAGAGATGGTACAATACGCTGGGTGCAAGAATTTTCAAGTGAGATTGAATATGAGGGGGCTAGAGCTCTACAGATTTTACTGATTGATGTGACGGATGCCAAGTTAGCTGAAGCAAAATTACGTGCTTCACAAGAGATGCTTCAGAAGGTTATTGATACCATTCCCCAGTATGTCTTCTGGAAGGACCTTGATTCTGTTTATTTAGGATGTAATGAAAATTTCGCTATGGTAGCAGGAGTCGGTACACCTGATAATATAATTGGAAAGACCGACTTGGACTTAGCATGGCGTGACGTGGAAGCGGAATTGTTCAGAGCTCTTGATCAAGAGGTAATAAGGACAAATCAACCACAGATGAATGTCATTTCTCCACAACGTCAAGACGATGACAAAGATGCTTGGATTGAGATTAACATCGTTCCATTGCATGCTGAAGATGGCAAAGTAATGGGAGTTCTAGGAACTTATCATGACATCACTGAGAAGCGTATCGCAGAGGATAATCTAATTCGGTCAGAAGCAAAGTATCGGAGCTTGGCTGAACAATCGGTCCAAGGAATAACTATTCTCACTTCTAGTGAATTACTTTACTATAATCCCGCTTTCAAAGAACTCGTATGTTATTCCGATGAAGAAATCTCTGAAATGAGTGCAGATGATATTTGGGAGCTAGTGCATCCTGATGATAGGGACGAATTGCGAAAAAGAATGGAAGACAAGATCGCAGGAAGACCAATCGCTCCACGATATGAGTATAGATTCATTCGGAAGAATGGAGATATTCGATGGGTTGAGAGCTTTACAACTCGAGTCGAATATGGAGGAACCTCTGCTATTCAAACAGTGATTGTGGATATAACTGATAGACGCGAGAGTGAACGTGCACTTCGTGTTGCAAAAGACCGAGCTCTACTCTATCTTGATCTTATGGGACATGACTTGACACAACAATTGCAAGTCATTCTCAATAGTGCGGCTCTCATGAAATCAGCTGTTGATGAATCAAATAAAGAGTCATTCATGAAAGTAATAGGTGATGCAGTCAGACGTTGTGCGCGGATTATCGAAGAGGCAAAAGCAACCGAACAGTTGCTTGCAATCCCAAAAAGAGAAAGACGACTTGACGAAGCAGTTGAATTGACAATCAAGGCTTTGTCCAAGAGTTCCGAGTCAATAACATTTGAAACCTCCATTGATTCAGAAGATGCAATAATTGAGGCAGACGATTTTCTTGAGTTACTATTATCTAACATATTGATGAATGCTATCGAACATAATCCAAATGATGAGAAGAAGGTCTGGGTGGAACTTAAAGAGGATGAGAATGGGTTTATTGTATCAATTGCAGATAATGGAAAAGGGATACCTAATACTGTCAAAGCCAGCCTCTTCGATACATCCAGAAGATTCGGAGGTCTCGGACTACATACTGCACACTACATAGTTGAGAAATATGATGGCAGTATAGAAGTTCACGACCGAGTGGAAGGTGACCACACACAGGGAGCAGAGTTCAGAATCTGGCTACCAAAACCCAGTAACTCTGTTACGATCTGACCTCTACTCTACTACCTCGATGTCTGAATCACGCTTTGCTCCTATCCCAAGCTCAACTGCATGCTTTATCTGTGGAATTTGCCAAACATCCATGTCAATCTTGTTCTTGGCATTGCAACATTGGATTATTCTTGCTCCTTCAACATCGATAGTAACCATGTCACCACTTGCAAGGATTACTCCAGGGGAAGAACATGTACCAGAAGCAGGACCACCAGTGACGAAACATGTTCTAGCATCCATGACGATCAAATCTGGTTTGAAGTAGGATGCAAGGTCTGCAATCTTTGGTTGAAGATTCCGGGCATGCATACGAATGCGTTGATTATGTTTTATCCAACCCACAAAGAGTTTCATGCTCCCAGTATATCCAGCTAAGAAGTGAGTCTTTAGGCAAGGCGCAAGAACAAGTTTCTGAATATTCAGAAGAGGTTTGCCAATGGATCCACTCTTGAGAACTCTCAGTGTAGAGCTATCAATTATCTCTAGCTTAGATGCACCTGCATCTAGAATGACCTCCCCAAGAGCTTTGATGAATGCAGGATCACTTGAGGCGGGATAAGGATCCGCAGTATTGAGGTTTGGTTTTATGGTCACTTTGTCACCAGGCACTATGACTTTATCCAATCCTCCAATGAGACTAACAGCTCGTTGAATTGAACTCTTCAAATCGACTTCAGCAACAACCTTACTGACCAGGAATCGACCATTATTCATGAACGGAGTTGACATTGTACTTTTTCGTTTGTCTGATATTTGAAATAGGTTGCTATGTGGCTATATTGAAATATTCACTTTGCTCGTTTTGGAATCAAGAATCCAACACGTTCCCTATACTCGAGATAAGGAGTCCCATATCGAACAACCAAGTCTCTCTCTTCTGCAAGACACATGATGTAGAAGATTGGTATCCATAGAAAAGAATAGAGAGCCAGAAAGGGTGAGTTAAGGAAAAGAGCTATTGGAAACCAAACAAATGCCTCACCGATAGCTTGAGGATGTCGAATAGTTTCGTAGATTCCACCATAGAGTGTGTGCTCCTTCCTTGGTTCAAGGGTTTCACGACCCGCATCTTTCATGCCAATTATCATGAGGTAGAAACTCGGAATCAGAATCAAGAGTCCTATAAGGATTGAGAAAAGCCATGGCCAGGGAAAGACCAAAGGGATGCCAAGCGAGAGAGGATAGAAGAAATAAATCACATAATTAATGACAGTTATCCCTTCAAACGCACCAGCAATGATTCGATAAGTCTTGCATTTCGGGTACGCTATTTCTCCTATCTTTTTTTCAAGTTCTGCAGGACTTACACTTTTCACATAGAAGTAAAGGAATAGAATTGAAGATAAGATTAGGACAATAATGTTGAACAACTCAATCAAGAATGTCGCCCGTTTCTGGAGAGCATTTGGTAGCATATAAGCCCACACGCTTCATTGTGTGGGATATACACTCTTGTTACAATGGCATATTTAGTCAACTTAATATTCTCTGTGCTATAGTTAATAATATGTTTCTAGAACTTGAGAGAAAATTAGTAGAGATAGTGGATGAAGTCGTGCCAAGTGTAGTCAGTGTCACAACCACCAGATTAGCTAGGACACAATTATCACAGGTAGTACCTATCAAAGGACAAGGTTCGGGAGTTGTCCTCACTGATACAGGGTTCATTGTCACAAATGCACATGTTATCGAAGGCGCAAGAGATGTTGATGTGACACTCCATGATGGCCGTTCCTTCAAAGCAGTTGTGGTGGGAGAATCAAAACTGAGAGACCTTGCTATCTTAAAGATAGAGGCTGAAGGGCTAAATCCTATCGAAATGGGGGATTCTGGATCACTAAAGGTTGGACAACTAGCTATTGCAGTTGGAAATCCATTGGGATTAGGATCAACTGTCACCTTCGGGATGGTTAGTGCGATAGATAGAACAATTCAGAGCGAGCGGTCTTTTCTCGAGGGATTAATCCAAACATCAGCTCAAATAAATCCTGGAAATAGCGGAGGTGCTCTCGTAGACTCATCCGGCAGACTGATTGGAGTTCCTACCGCGATGATTCCCTGGAGTCAAGGCATAGGTTTTGCCATTGCTGTTGATTCACTAAAGGCAATATTTGATGAATTGGTACAGACTGGTACTGTTCGTACACCTTGGATGGGAATAGTTGGTGTGACTTTAAACAAGGGTATCGCATCTCATTACAACCTTCGAGTAGAAAAAGGAGCGTTGTTGGTAGAAGTTCCAAGAGGTCCAGCGAGGAACATGGGGCTTCAATCAGGAGATGTGATTATTGCCATAGATGGTGCGGAAATCTCTGGAATGGAGGATTTGAGAAGTCAGGTAATACGAAGTAAAGTTGGTAAGAAACTAATGGTGAGATTCCAACGAGGTAATGACGTCTTTGAAGGCTACCTTGAGTTGACAGATGCTCCCTAATGATCTAGATACCAATGATAACAAGAGTCACTCCAATTATTGTAGCGAGAATGCCCACACCTGCAACAGTTGTCACTTTCTCTTTTAGAATAAGAACCGATACAGGCACTGCAAAAAGAGGTGCAGTAGATGCTAAGACTGACATTATTGCTGCACCAACTATAGCAACAGCCATGACATAGAGCAAGGATCCTATTGCCATTCCAAAGAATCCAGCAACGATAACTCGAGCAGTGGCTTTTTGCGAGGGAAGTTTCATCCCTCCCAATCGAGCAACAACTACCATTGGTACAAATGAAATAGAACCAACAATCATCCGAATGAGATTGCCAGCAATGGGATCAACGCCTTCAATACCAACTTGGAGTATGGTTGTGCCAGCTGCATAAAGAATCGCTGTTGCAATAGCGCCAAATATACCCAATAGATCAAGCTTTAGAGGAATTTCTAGAGATTTCTGATTCTGATTCTGTTCGTTTGAAATTAAGATTACGCCTAATACTGCAATGATCGCACCTGTAAGTCTAGATAGAACAAGAGGTTCATGCAGCAATCCTACAGTCATGAAGAAAGTAATAATTGGGAAAGACATGGCAATTGGAAAAGCGTAAGATACACCAATCCTTGCTTGACTCCATAGGTAAATCGTATCCCCAATAACTGCTCCAAGAAGGACGGATGCTGAAAGCAAGAACACAGTCGCGACTGGAAGAACTGCAGCCTCAAATCCTGGTACAAGAAAAGTTACAATGGTCATGAATGGCAAAGCAACCCACATCTTGATAGCACTAACAGCAACTGGGTTGATCTCATCAGCTTGTGAACGATACACAACAACAGAAAGACCGTAAAGTGCTGCACCTAGCAAGCCTATTGCTGAGCCAAGAATCAAATCGGGGTTAACCTGCATAACATCAGGGCACTTGAATACCTACCTAAGACCCTATCGGAAGGTATAGGATAGGCAGGATTTCAGAACAATATTCCAAAAAGCATAATTTATTCGCGTTCGAGGTAAAATTCATATAGTAATAACGGACCGCTCGAAACTGGTGTTTAGTATGCTCAAAATACTTAGGCGGGTTTAATACCCGAGAGATTCTTTCTCACTCGGGTAAATTATCATCCGAGTGGACATTATGGGCTATACGAACTGACACCAAAACGCTCACCCGATTTTGGGGGAGGTAATTAACATTGAATGAATACGCTGTGGAAATTAGCGACCTTTCAAAGACCTTCATTAGCATTAGAAGGCGAGCAATTGTCATCCCTGTAGAGAGAACGAGGGTTGAGGCGCTCAAGTCCGTTACGTTGAATATTCCGAAAGGTCAGATCTACGGCCTTTTGGGACCCAATGGAGCTGGGAAGACAACTCTAATCAAATGCCTCGCAACTCTTGTCCTCCCCACATCTGGAACCGCAAGAGTGAATGGGTATGATGTGCTAAAGGAGTCTACGTACGCTAGGGCATCAATGGGAGTATGTCAGGGTAACGAGCGATCAATCTACTGGAAACTGAGTGCCAGGGAGAACATGATATTCTTCGCAAAGCTCTATCGAATGCCTCATGATGAAGCAAGAGAGAGAGCTGACGACCTTCTTGGAAGGATGGGACTTCTGGAAAAAGCAAATGAAAAGGTAGAGAATTTGTCCCATGGGATGCGGATGAAAATTGTATTCGCTAGAGCACTCCTGCATGATCCTCCGATTTTACTCTTAGACGAACCAACTCAAGGATTAGACCCAACATTTGCAACAGACCTGAGGAGGTTCATCCGCGATGAACTACATGATAGGACAATATTACTCACAACGCACTATATGCATGAAGCAGATCTACTCTGTGACAAAATCGCTTTGATAAACGAGGGCGAGCTCAAGAGTCTGGGAACTCCAAAGGAACTCAAAGAGGAAGTCAGGAATTATGACAGTCTGCACATGAAGGTAGTTGGAAGTCCAGATATAGAAAGCATTAGAGCAATGGATATGGTCATGACTGCTACATCCACAGAGAGAAACGGTCACTCTGAACTCGTTGTAACAGCTGAAGACGGGTATGAACTTGCATATCGGTTATTAAATATCATGCATCAGACACCTGGGGTGAAAGTCGAACACTTCGAGGTAAAGGAACCTACATTAGACGATGTTTTCCTGAAACTTACTGGAAGGAGGATTGAGGATTGACAATACCTAAAGTGGTTCATGAGGATTCTGGTGCTGTTGAGAGCATTTATCTAAGGAGTTTCAAACCAAGATTGATGGATTGGCAAGCCGCGCAGGTCTTTGCTATGAAGAACCTACGTATTGCTATTAGATATCCAGCTAACTTTCTGATATGGGGCATCTTGCCACTTCTATGGTATGCACCATACATACTCATGATGATAGCGATAGCAGGACCAGGAACTAGTCAGCACTTTACTGAACTCTCAGGATTCCAAGACTTCGTCACGTTCTCCATCATTGCAGTGTTTGTCTATCAATATGTGGATAAAAGCATCTGGTCAGTGGGTAATAACTTCCGATGGGAGCAATTCTCTGGAACATTAGAGCCACTTTTTGTGACACCAGTTCCAAGAATCAGTATTCTTGTCGGAGCTGCGTTCTCTGACACTTTACAGTGTACATTTTCAGCTTGCGTGTTACTAGTGATATCTTCAATGCTCTTTGGTGTAACATATGCCTTCACAATGGTGGCTCCAATTGTGGTAATGCTGACAATGATGGTCTTTGCCCTCTATGGATTCAGTTTCTTGATAGCAGGATTGATTCTTGTTTTCAAAGATCCAAGTGTCTTGACTGAGCTGATATCGAATATCACCTACGTACTATCTCCAATAACATACCCCATCCAGGCGTTGCCAAGTGCAGCAAGATACGCTGCGGTTTTGGTACCATCAACAGTTGCTATCATTACAATTAGAGAGCTTGCTATCACTGGACTCTTTGAGCCAATATCGTTCTTTCAAGCTTCTATTTTGATGCTAGTGCTCATCATTGGTTTCTGGACAATTGGCATACTTGCATTCAGATGGGGTGAGAATTGGACGAAAGAACGAGGAAGCATGGGAGGATTTTAGATGACATATCAAGAAAGTGAAGCATATCAGAGGATGTGGACTAGAAAGGGTCTGAGATCAGAAATCAGAGCTGCATGGGCAATTTCACTCAATATATGGAAGATTGAGTTAAGCTATCCCTTGAGTGTTCTCTGGTTCATAGTTATGCCATTCCTTTGGTTCATCCCCATGCTTATAACTGGGTCAGCTGTGGCGGGAAGTTCTGAATCTATTGTTCTCAATGATCTAGCAGGAACCTTGGATTGGGTCACCTATATTGCTATTGGAACCTCTATCATCGGTTTGACAATTAGTCTGATGTGGGGAACAGGTTTTTCGCTTAGAAGAGAGCAAAATGCAGGAACCCTTGAAACACTAATGACAACTCCTATGGGAAGGAGTACTCTTGTCTGGGGCTCAATGTTGCACAATCTACAACATGGAGGTTTAGGGGTTATTCTACAACTTGCAGCAGCCATTCTGTTGTTTGGTGTTTCATTAAACGTATGGGGGATATTGCCCGCTCTTGGGATAATCGCACTTGCAATAATAGGTCTTCAAGGTGTTGCATTTGCAATAACATGTATTGTCCTCTTGGCCAAACAAGGTTGGATGATAGTGGAGTTCATCACAAGTGGTTTACTCCTTGTAGCGCCAATGGCATATCCTATCTCTGTTTTGCCACCAATCCTACAATATGTTTCGAACGCATCTCCTCTCACATGGAGTACAGAAGCTTTCAGAGGTTTTCTGATGAATGGACTTGCATATCAAGGAGTGGCGCAAGCTGTTGTAGCTCTAGTGATTCTGGACATCATCTTCTTTCTAGCTGGCGCCCTTATGTTTAGATATACAGAGCGATATGTACGTAGAAAGGGAGCTCTTGAACAGTTCTAGTTGAAAACTAGCCATCCAACCGGAACTGCTCCAATGGCAAAAAATCGTTAATCATGTGAACCTAGAAGATATTACGCATCTCTACTTTCTTTCGCCAGAATAATCCCCATGCCAAGAGGATTAATGAAGCTACAACTGCACCTACACCTACGAATACAGCTAAGAAGACACTTGCATCTTGAAGAGTTGCAGGTGTAAAGACGTATGCAATTCCACCATAGACCAGCGCAATGAAGCCAATTACAACACCTACAGTTGACATAATGATGAATCTTGTAGCGTACCACTCGATGCGGTCATAGACTTTTTGAGTTACTGCCTCCCAAGTCACTGTCTTAACTTTTCGAATTTTCGGAGGTTTCTCAAGCTTCACTTTCGGTTTTTCCTCTTCGATCTCAGTAGTGTCTGGCTTGGGAATGTTCATATCTTTCTCAACTCGTTTCATGGCCTTGAACCTCCTGCACTAGAATTAGAGATTTCAAATCTCTTTCGAAGACGCTTGCCTTCAGTTCGCATCCAAAAGAGCCCCCATACTCCAATGAACAGTCCAATTATAACGAATGCGATACCAAGAAAGAAACCACCGAATACTAAGAAGATACCATGAAGAAATCCATATACAATATAATCAAGAATGGCATATACAGTTGAAACTGCTCCTATTGCAATTATAAGAACGCTAACAACAATGTATCTTGAAGCAATAGAGAGAATATCAGCACTTGTTTCCATTTGAATATCTCGCGATGACAATTATTCCTCACCCTAGGTCGTGTTTTTTTTTAAAATTGAATATAAGCTCAATTATGTGTACGGTTAGTATACAATTGTATGCACTAGAGTATACAATTTAAGTAATGTAGAAAAACTTTCCTCCTAGCAGTGTGAAAACGCGCTGCTTTACTGACTCAAATCATATCTTCTGCTTGATTCGCGCCAAAATTAGATGCCTGGTATTTTAACGCGTTTGTAAATCCCTTCTAATATCCAAGATATAGCTGTGATTAAAATTAGAAATATGATTGCAGTCAGACCGTACACGAAAAGCGCTTCATAAGTGCGTGATGCAATTAGCTTTGCTGCGCCAAATAATTCTGGAACACCAACAAAATATGCAACTGTGATATATTTTGGAAGGTAGACTGCTTCATTTGACCACGCAGGTATTGCACGTCTAAGGCTTTGAGGAAGGGCTATATGTCTGATTTCTTGACGTTTTGTCATTCCTACTGATTGAGCTGCAAGTGTCTGACCAGCTGATAAAGAAGATAGGGCACCACGGAAAAATTCTGCTTGATACGCTCCGCTGTTCAGTCCCAGTGTCAGAGCGCATATTATAATTGTGATATCCAAATAGGTACGTGTAATCCCATATATATCAGTTCCAACTATTTTCCAGGTTACATCGAGTGGCTGTAATCCTTGAGCTATTAACCAACTGTTTATTGCAAAAGGAAGGATGTTAAAAGCTAAAATCTGTGCTACTAAAGGTGTTCCCCGCAGGAATTCAATATATGCTGTAGCTAACCTTGAAACAACAGGTCCACCATAATGCCGAGCAATCGCAAAAATGATTCCAAGTATAAAACCAAATGAGAGTGCGAAAGCATACAATCCCATCATCATAATAAACCCATGAACTAACTCAGGGTAGTATCTCTCTACTTGCAGTATTCCTATGATATGGTCTGGCGATGTTGCAGTCAGCTGGAATCCTCCAATTCATTTTCAGCTTGTCCGTATAAGACCTCCAACTTATGGAGAAAGGCTCTAGCTCTCTCTGATTCCGGATTCTTGAAGAAATGTTGAGGAGTACCTCGTTCCACAACAACGCCTTTATCCATGAATATCATCTCATTTGAAACAGCACGTGCAAATCCCATCTCATGTGTTACAACTACCATCGTTGTACCTTCTTTTGCAAGGTCAAGCATAACTTGCAATACTTCACCTATCAGTTCTGGATCAAGTGCAGATGTGGGCTCATCAAATAGAATCACATCGGGATTCATAGCAAGCGATCGTGCAATTCCCACACGTTGTTGCTGACCACCACTCATTTCTGCTGGATAATGATGACTCCAGTCATTCATTCGGACCTTCTCTAAAGCATTATGCGCAATATCAGCAGCTTCCTCTTTTGACAATCCAAGAACAAACCGAGGGCCAATGCTGACATTATCTATTGCTTTCAGATGTGTAAAGAGGTTAAAATTTTGGAATACAAAGCCAATTCGTGAACGTAGTTCACTGAGATTAACTTTCGGATTCATCAGGCTTTGGCCCCGAAGGAATACCTCACCTTTGTCAGGGGGTGTCAACATGTTGATGACTCTTAAGAGGGTGCTTTTACCAGAGCCACTTGGTCCAAAAACAACTTTCACTTCTCCTTCGCTTACATTAAAGGAAATGCCTTTCAGTACTTCAAGTGTATCATATGCTTTCCATACATCTCTTACGTCTAAAACGATAGTTATTATCTGCCACCTCCAAGTCCAAGTTGTCTTAGCTTCAAGGTCATACTCTCTCCAAGATACTTAGTAACGGGATAGGTGAATACAAAATAGATAATCGCAACAACCAGTATGATAGCGAGAAAGAGGGCTGGATAGTCCCAAGTAAAAGCCTGAGCTTGGTATATCAAATCAGACACGCCAATGGCACTTGCCAATGAAGTGTCTTTGATAACAACAGCATACTCATTTGCCCAGCCGGGTAGAGAGAGTCGAAATGCTTGAGGTAGGATGATGCTTCGTGTCGCTTGAGTAGTAGTCATTCCTATTGATCGGGCAGCCATGATCTGTCCAGGATCAACAGACAAGATCGCTCCACGAAATATCTCAGATTGGTATGCTGCACTTCTCAAGGCAAGAGACAACATTGAGGCAACAAATATTGCATTTGCCAAAGAACCAGTCCATGCAAACCAACCCAATAGAGCAGCACCAAATATGAAAATAAGAACAAGTAATGGAATTCCTCTGAATATTTTCTCATATCCAATCGCAATGTACCTCACTATAAAGTGTCCAAATACACGCATTAGAGCGAGTACAGTTCCTATCAGAAAACCGATTGCTAAGGAAAGAAAGGTGAGAGCAAGAGTCGTTGGAAGTCCTCTGATTATTATCAAGATGAGAATATCAAATAATCCAAACGGCCCTTGCACTCAGTTTCACCCAAACCACTCTGCAATTAGTGCGTCTACAGTTCCATCAGCAAAACCTTCAGCTATAGCGCTGTTTATTGCCGCGGAAAGTTTGTCACTGCCGTATCTGATGTAGAATGCGGTAGGTGGTGCAGTCACTGTGAATATTATCTTAATGCTATACACAGTACTATAAAGACCCACAATGGGTTCATCAACATATACAGCATCAAGTACACCTGTATCCAATTGTTGGAACATCGTTTCAACAAGTGGAAAACGTACCACATTGATACCAGGGATAGCAGAGAGTTCTTCATCCTCAACAGTTCCTGTTTGAACACCGACATCATAACCAACGAGGTCAGTCAAATTATCGATTACGAGAAGCGAGCTGGTTTTAACAACAATCACCTCATTTGTTCTGATGTACCAACATAGTGGTTGAAGAACTTCACAGCGTTCTGCAGTAATGAACGTCGCAGAAGCAATCATATCAATCGATCCAGCTTGACATGCGCCTATTAGGGCATCAAAATCCATGTCAACCCATTCGACAGTCACACCAATATAATCTGCCACCAATTCTGCTAGGTCAATATCAAACCCATAGAGCTCATTGGTGGTTGTATTGAGCATTTCAAATGGCGGCCATCCTGAGTTGGTTCCTACTCTGATTGTACCTCTTAGCAATATTGTGTTATAATCATCAGGGGGCGGGGTTGGTTCGTGATATCTAGGCATGGTAAGTACAGGAATCATATAGCCAACACTGAATCCAATGACTAAACCAACAACAAGCAAGATGGACATCATTGTTCTGCCAGAACCTTCTGACATTTTTCTTTCAATTCCTCCTTTTTGCGAATCCTGTGATTCACGTAGCACACTAACCCAAACCGTCTGAAAAGGATTGTTATCTTTGGAGGATAGAAATTCATGATGGCTAACTCGTTTTAATATACAATTGATTTTTAGCTACATACAAATTTCCTCTTGATATCATGATATTTCGTGGTAGATGATATTGACTCACTGCTTTAAACGACAGAGACGTTTGAATTTTCAAATGTTCGTACCAAATAAAGTAAAGATAGCGAGTAATTGTGAACTATGATTGAGCTTGATCGCACTCAAGAATGCTCAGTCAGTTATTACTTTGCATGTGATGAACATAGAGAGAGAGAGCTTGCTTGACGAGGAGTTTCGAAATTTATTATTCATCAAAAGAGAGATTCCTAAATATTCATTATAGTTAATGGATATTTTGTATTGCTCTCAAACATCCATGGAGTACAGCATACCCATGAACAACGAGCTCACGGAATTTTGCATAGTCAGTAAAATTGGATAGAAAGAGTTCCCATCCAACATCATAGTACTTTTGATACAAATCTGCTATTGGAGTGAGTTCTTTTTCTTTGAGCTCTTTGAGGATTCTTGTTCGATTCCAGTTCCAAACTTCAGCTGGACTAGAATGGTATTGTGTTAGTATCCTTATTGGTGCTGGTGAAACTCTCCAATTCATTCTACGAAGTAGAGCCCAGAAATCAAAGCCAACTCGATCGAATGTCTGTCTTGGGAGGTCTTCCAAATAAGAAGCTAACTCTTGTATCTGTGAGTAATCGCTATTCCGTATCTCTTCTGCAATGGGCATCTTTGCATCTTTTGGAGATCCTACCATAACATGAACTTCAGACACTCGTGGAAGAAAGAATGAAGGATCATTGAGATTGGGGTTGATATGAACCACCTGAGATCGAGGGATATGTAGATGATCATCTCGAGTCCTTCGAAAACGATCTTCATACTCTTTTGAAACATGAACTGCAGATTCAAAACCCATTTTGGTTTTAGGAAATAAAACCTCTGAATCAGTCATCATTACATGAATATCCAAGTCACTAATCACTGGAACATAGTCAATCGGAGATTCCCATTTCTTCACAGCAGATCCTTTTGCATATGCATATTCAAGTCGAGAGTCAAAGATTTCTTCAAGTAGGTTTCTCCACACCTCAATAGCGCATAGGACGTCATTCTTGACCTTGGTCATTAAAACCTCCCAATCAGGCATGGTTTTAGACTGAATGTAGTCCTAGAAAACGGTTTCGTGCCAAACCACAAAGGCAATTAAGCAGTTGAGTTTGACAGCGAAGAACCACCAGCACCCAAAGAAGATGCCATTTGATGTATGGAGCAGATGGTCCATAGATGAGCCTTGTTACAGAATCAACACAACAACCAGCAATGCCAGGACCCTACAAGATTGTAGCTGCTACTAGTTTTGGAGTATTTCTAAGTGCTCTTGATTCATCCATTGTGAATGTTTCACTTGTCACAATGAAGGATAATCTTGGTGTTACGATGGCTGCTATCCAATGGATAGTTGTCGCTTACCTGTTGATAGTAACATCTGCAATGCCGCTCATGGGCAAGCTTGGAGACCGGTTGGGCAAAACAAAAGTTTTCCAACTTGGGATGTTGGTTTTTATCTCTGGTTCACTCTTGTGTGCAATATCTATTGGTCTTGAGATGCTTGTTGCAGCAAGGGTTTTCCAAGCACTAGGTGCAAGTATGCTCTCAGCAAACGGTCTAGCATTAGTCACTTATTTTACTACAAACCAGAACAGAGGTCGAGCTATTGGGTTGAATTCTATTGTGCTCGCAGCTGCTCTAGGTAGCGGACCGGTAATTGGAGGCGTATTAAGTCAGTTCTATGGTTGGCCAAGTATTTTCCTTGTCAACTTGCCAATAGGAATCATAGGCTTCTTAGTTGTGCAGTTCGTTATTCCGGAAACTGACCAAGTAAAAGAAACTAAGTTCGACAGTATTGGAGCAGCATTATTCTTTTCATTCCTATTCCTCCTGATCTATTATGTTACAGTTTCACCAGGAGCTTCAATTGGAGTTAGTGTCCTTTTCATTGAGGGTATTCTAATCACGCTGTTTGCCTTCATCATTCGTGAAAGCGCTTTTCACTCTCCAATTATTACTACTGCTGTTTTAAGGGACAAGAGAATATCAGCTAGTATTTTCTCTGCATTATTGGCTTACATGGCAATGGTTCCAATTTCATTCCTGCTACCTTTTTATCTCCAAGAGGCACTCGACTTCAACCAATCAATGACAGGTATTTTTCTTATGGTCCAGCCAATTATGATTTCAGTTACAGGTCCAATTGCAGGATTCGTTTCAGAAAGATGGTGCGCGAGGAATCAGACCGTGGTTGGTCTACTTGTACAATTGACAGGACTAGTATTCATCGCATTCGCAATTCCTAATGTTATACTAATGGCTCTTGGTGTAGCAATCATGGGAACAGGATTGTCTTTCTTCAGTGTGGCAAATGGGAATTTTATAATGACTGCAGCACCAAAAAGATACATGGGAGTAGTGAGTGCACTCATCAATATATCAAGGACTACTGGATTTTCGATCGCTACTGCTTTGGTCACAACTGTATTTGGATTATTCTTCCTAATTACCAATCCAGGAGCTATTACATCAGGTCCACTCTTCGTGACAAGCTATGGGCAAGCAGTTGAGTTGACGATATGGATGTTCTCAGTTCTAGTAATCATTGCAGCAATCATATCGTCTCTGAGAGGACTCAATCCCTGTGAGGCAGAACGCAATAATAAAGGAATCTCGATTGTTTCTACAGACCAAACTCCTCAGCAATGAACAAAACCCGTCGTCTGAAATCTGGATGATCAAGAATAAGCAAGTTTACTCCAACCTCACGATTAAAGAGCATCCTGTTGGGATTCTTGCGAAGCATCTCTAGAAGATCAATCAGCTCTTCATTTGAGAGACGTCTATCTTCATCATAGTCAACTTTTCTCCAATCAACAACTTGTACGTCCATAGGTTTCTTTGTGTCTGGTTTGGCTTCATTACGTTTCGTCTGCAAAATAGGAATTGCAGGTTTGACAGCAGCCAATATATCTTCGTCTGTCAACTGAATTGCATAGACTTCCCGCATATGCTTCAATCTGGTGGACAAGAAGAGACCTGGTGCTACTTCTCGGGCATTTACCTCATCAATACCATCCAGCGGATAGTGCGTTATCATTCGCATGAGTTCATCATTCGAAATTGGTCCAGCACGTTCGGGATTCAAAGACTCTAACCAACGTATTTCTTCGATAAGTGCTGTTATTGCCTCAATACGTTGTCCCAATCGTATAAGCGCATTGATTGTTGCTTCATATCCAAGGATAGACGCTGCATGATAATCACTCATTAACTCAGCATTGCGTGAGGCTTGTTGCATAAACAATCTTGAAACTATCGCGAGAAATCTAGACAGAAGGAAGAAAGCGAACAAGATAGCGAAGCGGATACCACCAAGTATCAAATCACTATAAAGGAAAATGGCACTGGCAACTCCAACACCAAGGACAATATAGATGTAGAGATATATTAGGTCAATGAAGAATGATGGCATTCTTGTGAAAATTTGTACAAGTGAATCACGATTTGCTATATGTCCAAGTTCATGCGTTATTATTGCCTTGACTTCGTTCTTATTGAGTACCTCTAAAGTATTGCTATGAACAACAACGATTGATCCTAATAACGGAAGGCTAAAAGTAAATGCATTCGGAAGTGGTGAGTTCATCAAGTAGATCCTATTGACCTCAACATTACTCTGCTTAGCTAGGTCCTGGGTCCAGTTGACAAGATTATCTCTGGAATATCTACTTGTCCATTCAGTTTCTAAATCGTATTTCGGAAACAGCATGATCAAATCTTTCTGCCGAAGCATCTGGCTTGCTGTGATATAAAGAAGTACAACTTGCATTATGCTAATAGTGAAGAATAGAGAAACAGATATGAGTGGATTAGAGTTGGCAACACCTTCTTCATAAACGAAAATTGGAAGATTATAGAAAATTGATACAAAAAGAATCTGGATGAGATCCATTATCAGAAATGCGTAAATGGCTATCCACTTCTTCTTGTTTACTTCTTCAATCATAAGCAAGCCTCTCGAATGAAATTTGGTAATATGTTTTCAAGTATGCGGTTTAATGATATCACTTATTTCAGAGTTCCTATCGATAGGGCGGAATCAAGAACGAATAGACTAGCGAGAAAGCCATAGTCTTCGTGATTCAGAAGCTGCATAGTGAAATAATTCACTGACATTCATACCTGTCTTTGCAGAAGTTTCAAAAAATTTGAGGGTGAGAAGGTCCGCTAAAAGTTGGCCATCTTGAGTTGTGACTTGAGCCTCCTCTTTCATATCTGACTTGTTTGCGACAAGCGAACCTCCAAGAAACTGCTCACGTTGAATACAGATCTTTTCTGTGAGAGCTTCATATAGGTCGGTTATTCGCTCAAATGTAGAACGACTTGTTACATCATAGACCATAATGAGGTGGTGTGCACCTTGATAGAATTGGTTTCGAAGTCCAGAGAAGCTTTCCTGTCCCCCAATATCTGCAATTGTAAGAACGACTCGACCTTCAGGAAAATCAAAAGTGGCGGCACTAAGTGCTGCACCAATTGTTGCAGTATGCGTCTCTCTGAATTCATCACTTTGATATCGTCTTACCAAACTGGATTTTCCAACATTTGGAGGGCCAACGATAATCGCTTTGTAAAGCTCAACTGACACTCATCTCACCGGTCCCAAGACGAACATTTTTGGTTAACCATAGTATCTTATCAGGCTTGCGTGTTTAAGCAGATGATTATATCGAAGACTTTTAGAGGAAGAATAATTGGAGATTCTTCATGGTCAACCTCAATGACATCAGATCACGTACAATCAACGTACGGGATTACATAAACAGCTTAAAAGACCAGGACAAAGAGAAATTTCTCGAAGTCTATAATACATACAGACTAAATATAGGCGTGGTTAGGGAGCTGGAGAAGGTTCTCAAGGACCTTACTGTTATAGTTTTTAGCGCGGCATGGTGTGGAGACTGCAAGAGAGCAATGCCGGTGATGTTGCAGTTAGAAGAACAATTAGGTCTCGAAGTTTTAGTTTTTAGTAGCATCAAGATTGCTCCTCTGGATCCTGAAAATAAGTGGGCGGTTCCGCCCTCACCCCCGGAGATTAATGAATGGGGAGTAAGCGCAATACCCTGGTTCAATTTCTACGATGCAGAAGGGAATCTTGTAGGTACTCTAATTGAAAAACCGAGGGTCAAAGAAACCCTAGAGGAAGAAATTCTTCATGTGCTTAAGAATAAATAGTCATGATGCGGCATGCAGATTGCGTCAAAGGAGGAAGTATCAATGGAAATACCATTTCTTTCTAATTTCATTGAAGGTCTGAAATTATTCTTTGAGAGTAAAAAACTAAGATGGTTTGCACTTGTGTTCTTCATTGGTGCGTTTTTTATAACCATCTGGGAAAGTCTTGGGGCAATACTACTTGGAATTTTTCCTGGTATAGCACTACTCGTTTTCTCAGGTGGAGTATTTCCAATTTATTTCATGCTGGTTTCATTAATGTCTATATTGGGACTAGGTCGCTTCGTAGTTAGTGAAGAATCATATAAGCGATCATTCATCTACACGATAATTTGGGGTGTCATTAGCGCCTTTGTGCTAATCGCGATGGTCTTTTTAACTTTCCAGCTCTTTATCCTCATTTTCGTAGGATTCACTTTTTTGGGTTGGATTGGATTCCAGTCCTATTTTGCAACGAGGACATCACTTGGATTAGCAAGAAGTGTTGATGTAGGGAAACGTTCACTGCTCATAGGTTTGTTTTACGGAGTGATTTACATCTTCAATTATGCAGTTGTTGTCGGTGCAGTGATTTTTGGAATAATCGTATTTGCACCTGGACTCCCAGCTATTGGCGTATCCATTTTAGGAGGATTATTAGCGCTTGGTTTTAATTTCTTGAATGGACTGATTCTAGCTAAGGAACGGAATAAATCAACTGCAAGTGGAGTTGCTGTCCTTGGCCTCTTCATCTCACTCTATTCTGCCTATTTCATATATAATGTACTGAAGGGATTCGATCCTGCACTTGACCTTGTTAGTATCGCGATTTCCATTGCATTTATTCTCTATACAATGAGCGGGATTGGTAGGACCCTTGCAAGTCGAGCAGAGCTTGATACTAGATTTAAAATTTCAAGAGAGTTTGCTGCAACTCTGACATACTTCCTCGCATCTGGCTTCATGTTTGTAGATAGCGTGTTCATTCTGATAATCGTGGATCCAAGCTTGCAGGGAGTCATTTCAGATGTCATAAAGCTTCTATTGTTCCCATTCATCGCTTTCATTATGGTACTCTACTATCTCTATGAGTCGAGGAAAGCTTTGAAGGAGGCTGAGATAATCAGCGAACCTGAAGTAGTCGAAGAGGAAGAACTACCGGAAGTGGAAGAGGAACCTGTAGAATTAGCTGAACCAGCTCAGGAAGAAGAGATCTTTGAAGATGAAGACTTAGGTACGATTGGAGAAGAACAAGAGGAAGAGGAAATCGCAGCTGAGGAGTATAATGAGGAAGAATGAAGAATTTACAAATCTATCTCTACATAGTCCTACCAATCCGAACCCTTTTATCCAATTCAGCTTAGACTTTCGAGCGGATTATATATCCGTTGTAGATAGGAAAAAACCGGAGACACTGACATGGCTAAATACGAGTGTATGGTTTGTGGCTGGATTTATGACGAAGACGAAGGCGATCCTGATAGTGGTATTGCCGCTGGTACGAAGTTTGCAGATCTACCTGATGATTGGGTTTGTCCCATGTGCGGAGCAGCGAAAGAGGACTTCGAACTAATCGAGTAATCCACTCATTTTGATGGAGCCTTTCTTGAAGGCTCCTCATATTCTCTTTGATTAGAGATTAACTTTCAAAGCTATTCCTTAATTCATAGAATGAAAATCAGAATTAGTTCTACAGGAGTAGATGTGCATGCAACCCCTCGCAAAGCACATGCTTTTTTGTGACAATCAGAGCTCCACGCACAATAATGTATTTCATTAGTTTGCATTTACATATTGCTCGCATGCATTATCAGCCTATACTTCGAAACATATTCCATTGACAAATGAAAGTGATGATTTGTATCCTAAGATGCAATCCGCTCCAGATAGAAGGGTTATTAGCGGAAAAACCATAGAACTTAGGGAGGTTACAAATTGAAGATAGTTGGATATTTTGAAGGAACCGATTCGGGAGTACTAACAAAAATTGTAGCTAGTGGTTTCTGTACATTGCCATTGGCGAACGAATGGGATGGACATGGAAAAAACGCTTCCCACATAGAACCTGGGCAAATAGATCTGATAATTGGATACCTACACAAATTGCTTCCTCCGTTAGGAACATGTGAAGATGAAAATGCAAAAGCTGCACCAATGGGTGTAGATATCCATAGAGGGTTTCGTCCAATAGACTTGCTATATCCTGCAAAGGCGTATAATATTCCTGTTCTTGTAGTAGTTCCAAGGGACTACCATAAAGAAGCAAAGGATCTCTTAGGTGAAGCTGCAGAGTTTGCTACAATTGTCACACCTGAAGATCTTGAAAAGAAAGTAAGAGAGATTCTAGAATTCTAGCTCACAAAAAGACCAGTAGAAACTAAGAGTCTTAATGGCAAATTTCCCTGATCAGATATTTATTTGGCTTCATACCTTAAATCTAGGATTAAAAGAAGACCTTGAATAGTTGATTTGATTTCTAATGATAAATAGTAGTGGGGAAAAATTGGTATGGGTGATGTCATCCTTGTCTATGACGAGTATGGTAGAACGCATTACAAAAGATTGTTTTGGATGAATGTGGTTCTCTATGTTATTCTTGGAATCATTGTTATAGTAGGTCTAGTAGATCTCATTATCATAGTAGTTGTAGCTTTTTCAATTGCAATGTTGTCTCTTATCTATGCACTCTACTTCATTCGTAAGAATCCGCCTCTCAACTATGAACAAGAAGTCTGATAGTACTCGAAATCCCAGTTCCAAGAATTGGCACTAAAAAGGTAATGGGCAAATTTCATGTGTACATGGGCTCACATGTGGTACGTAAAGCCACTCCTTTATATACGAAAGTGTACCACTCTGAACTACTTCTTCCGACGTGGATAAATACCGCGCGGTAAAGGAGGAGGTATTTACATTTGGAAAGAAACCAAGTTATCGCCATAGTAGTCATAATAGTGCTTGTTGGCGGTGTTGCTGGGTATATGGTCTTCTTTGCTCCCCCACCGGCAGCAAACTTGATCATTATGGGGACAACTGACTCTGTTGAGTCAAGTCTCGATATGGCCCAGTCATATGATTACTTTGGTTGGGAAATGATACAGTCACTGAGCTCAGGCTTGGTGGACATAGAACCCGGTTCAGAAGCCGGAGCCGACGATATCACGCCTGCATTGGCAACGTCATGGGAGTCTAGTGCAGGAGGTACAATCTGGGACTTCACTCTTCGTGAAAATGTTTTATTCCCAGACAGTAGAGAGTTCAATGCCACTGATGTCAAATACACATTCGATAGAAACTGTAACCTGACAGGAGATGGTCTATTCGAACTTGATGGTCCGCAGCTCAACATGGGATATGCTGGAGAAGGTGGTATTATTGAAAATGTCACAATTTTGAGTGAATTCGAGGTAAGGTTCTACCTTCAGATTTCGTTTGCACCATTCCTACAACTAATGGCATGTCAAGCATCCTACATGGTTGATAGAGCTATTGCTCCAATGGATGAACTTGTAACATACAATACGGATGGTGACCCACTCACTCCATGTGCATTAGGACCTTATCTCCTAGAGAGCTGGTCCCGTGTTGGTGGTAGTGATGAAGAGATTAGACTTGTGAAGAATCCAGACTATTGGGATGCTGCATCTGGTTATCCAAGGACGGAAACTGTTGTCATCAAGATGTATTCAACCGACTCAGCGCTTGCAGCAGCAATGACCTCGGGTGAAATCGATATTGCCTATCGTCAATTGACTGCTACTCAAATTGAAGCATTCAAAGCGAACACTCAGGTGAAAGTTTGGGAGGGTATTGGTGCTCAGATCCAGTATCTCTGCTTCCAACAAGATATCTATCCTTACAACATCACCGACATTCGTAGAGGAATTACAGCTGCCCTCAACAGGACTCACGTCGTGGATTCTGTTTTCCTTGGAACATTTGATGAACTGTACAGTATGATCCCAGCAGGTATGGCATATCACTCGCCAACCTTCGAAGTACATGGTGATGCTAACTATTCCTACACGCAAGACATGCTGGCACCCTATGGTTATAATGAAACACACCCACTTGTAATAGAACTGTACTATGAGAGTTCAGGACACTACCCACAGAGCCTCGAACAAGCTCAAGTTTACGCAGATGATTGGGAGGCAAGTGGAGTCATAGAGGTCAACCTTAATGGCCTGGAGTGGCCAACATTCCGACTTGCAAGGAACGAAGGTTCGATGCCAGTCTTCATCTATGGTTGGTATCCAGACTTCATC
>LRSL01000052.1 GCA_001563335.1 Candidatus Thorarchaeota archaeon SMTZ1-45
CAGCAATAAGTGATTCACTATAGTTTAGAAAAACGACCATTCCTCAACTCTTATAGTAAAAGAAACTTGGTGCAGAAACATGTGCGGACGTTTTGCGCTTTTAACACATGCAGAGGCACTCATTGAAAGGTTTCGTGTGGACGAAGTCATCAAGAGACCTGAACCTAGATACAATATCGCTCCAACTCAAAATGTGACAGTTGTTGTTCAGAGAGAAACAAGACAACTCACAGAGATGAGATGGGGGCTCATTCCTTTCTGGGCAAAGGATGTGAGTATTGGCAACCGAATGATAAATGCAAGATCAGAAACAGTCACAGAAAAGCCATCTTTTCGAACTGCGTTCAAGAAACGGAGATGCTTGATTCTTGCAGATGGATTCTACGAATGGCAAAAGGCAGGAAAAATCAAGGTGCCCATGCACATTCGATTAAAGAGTCGAGAACCCTTTGCCTTTGCAGGACTATACGAATACTGGGAAACAAAATCAGGTAGGTTGCTTGAGAGTTGCACAATCATTACTACTAAA
This sequence comes from Candidatus Thorarchaeota archaeon SMTZ1-45, assembly GCA_001563335.1. Lineage (GTDB taxonomy): Archaea > Asgardarchaeota > Thorarchaeia > Thorarchaeales > Thorarchaeaceae > SMTZ1-45. Next base: position 530 of record LRSL01000052.1, read on the forward strand.
CCAAATGAGCTCATGAATCCCATCCATCAAAGAATGCCTGTCATATTACATCCTGAAGATGAATCTACTTGGTTGAATCCAGAAAATCAAAATGTAGCTGAGCTTTTGTCAATGCTAAAGCCCTACACTTCTAATCCTATGGAAGCCTTTGAGGTTTCAGAATTTGTAAATTCGCCTAGTAACCAAGGACCCCTTTGCGTCAAACCCGTAGATGTGCCATTAATTGGAATATCAGGAGAATTGAATACCTCAAGTGGTAGTGCTTAAGTAACACGAGTTCCTCTGTTCAAGTATGGCGCATTCAGGTGTTATGCGAGGTGAAGATGGGAGAGCACCTCACATCCATTTAAGAGGGGGAGAGGTGGCGAGGTATGTCCTATTACCAGGTTCTCCTGAACGAGCTAGATTAACAGCATCAATGTTTGATGAGGCGGAGGAAAAAGCGTTTCACAGAGAATATCTTTCCTTTACAGGGAAGTATCATGGTATTGATGTCACTGTTATGTCAACAGGGATGGGAGTCTTTTCTGCTGTAACAGCAGTAGAAGAACTTGCTGATATTGGTGCGGACACCTTCATTAGAATTGGGTCATGTGCAACATACCAAGAGAAGATTGCTTTGGGGGATAATATCATTGCAACGGGTTGTATCAGAGATGAGGGATGTACTTTGGAGTTTGCACCTTTGTCATTCCCTGCGGTGCCAGACCTCGAAGTTTTGACTACTCTGATAGAATCAGCTAAAGCAATTGGAGCGATATATCATACTGGAATTGTGAGAACCTGTGAGAACTTCTACTTACGAGAACGTTCCCCAAAACTCAATGAGCAATATGCCAAACTAGGAGCTGTAGCTCTTGAGATGGAACTATCCGCAATTTTGATGGCGTCAATAGATCTTGGCAAAAGAGCTGGAGGAATTCTAACAGTAGGTTCTAATCTTGTGACAACTGAGAATAGATACAAAGGACAAAGGGTTGCTGAGTTTGAGATGGGCGAGAGGAATATGATCAAGATTGCTCTTGAAACAATTAGACGTCTTGATGGTCAATAGCTCGCTTTTCCTATGGAGCTACAAGTCCCTCTTCAACTAGGCGACACTTGATCTCTCTGAATCCAGGACATTTACTCCAGCGCATTCTGTATTCACACCCCTCACATAATGTAATACCAAGCGATGAAACATCCAAGACATGGAATCCAGATTACAAGTCACATCAGTAGTGCGGTCACAAAGGTTGTTCCTAATTCCCTGTTTTAGCCATTTACGAAACCCAATCCACCACCTAGGAAGAATCCTTGAATAATGAAGTTAACTATGAAAATCAGAAATATCAGTAGTAGAATAGTAGTTATTCAAAGGCTAAATAACCATTCGAATTCCATACCTGTTTCCTCTTGAGAGTATAGCATTTTTGCGAAATGAAGTCCGATAAAAGTCTACTGACATATTTGATTAGATGAATTGTCGCATCATTTGGTCTAGTAAATAATCGATGTTCTGAGGAGTGACATCATTCTCAGACATTATTTCAAGTACTCTTGTCCTTCGACGCTTGTCATTAAGATCATCCAAGCTTGTGAAGACTCCTAGGCGTCGCCCAAACCGGTATAATAACTGCTCATTTTCATTCAAGCCAAGAAATCGTTGCAGGATGGACAGCATGAAATCCTTAGCATCAGGTAATCGTCCCTTAAGGTCAGCAAATAGGTTCAGAATGTGGTCACTAACAAGATAACTTGAGATTCCTTCAAGATTCTCAATCAAAGTGACAAGCTCCTTTGCCATTTCAACATCAGTGATTCTATCAAATTTGCCTGAAGTCATCAATTCATACAATGGAGCTCGAATTGGGAATGCAAGTGGACGTAGTCGAATGAAATCAGGGTCTATCTTATTTAAGGCATCAGCTGATTCAATAGCATGCTCTGCTGAGAGTCCACGACCACCCAGTCCTGGCATGAAATACTCTGAAAGCTCCATTCCTGCTTCTTTCACTTTCAATCCGGCTTGAATATGGATATCTTTTGATGCGCCTTTCCGCACCATCTTTAAAACCCGATCAGACCCCGATTCTAGACCCACATGGATGCGTGTCAGTCCAGCTTCTCTTAGGATAGCTAAATCATCCACACTCATTTTATTGATTGTTGAGGATCGAGAATAGGAAGTCACTCTCTCAACATCTGAAAAGTTGCTTTTTAGATGAGTTAGAATTTTTGCGAGATTGTCTGCTCCAATTGCTAGTGAATCTGCATCCTGCAGGAAAACAGATTTCATGCTATGACCAACCCAACGCATTGCAGAATCGTAAGCGAGGGGGTCTTCTATCACAATATTATCAGTCGGGTTTAGTAGAAAGTCGACATACTTTCGAATGAGATCAATATCACGGATAACATGCTCAAGTGGACGTACCGAAAATTCAGTTTCTTTATAGACTGGACAAAATAAACACCGATTCCATTCACAATTTCTTGTCACACGGATTAGAAGACTTGAAGCTTCACTTGGTGGTCTGATAGGGCCCATCTCGTAATGATAAGAATCCAGTATGGAAACCTTCTCTTCAGTCATAATAGAGTGAGCACCTAATCTTGTCTAAAGGATTACTCCTGTTAGTCTTTCGGTCTGAGGTGATTAATCGATGGCGATTCTTTCTGATGCCTCGAGGTACATTCGAAGAGTATCTACATGTGAGCGAAGTTGAGCAACACTACCATCATGACCTAGAGTGAATGAATGCGGACCAATTCTTCGCCCACGTTTGAAAGCTGTATAGAAGCAAGCTTCAATTCCCTTCGCACCCATTGTGTGTGCTCGTTCACCAACAGTCATAATGAGATCCAAATCTTCCTGAGTTTCAATACAGAGGTAATATGCTGGGCGAAGTGGATGAGAGATGTCAGTAAATTTGACAATTCGAGATCCCTCTGGGAACTGCTTGTTAAGACAATTGTTGCATCTCCAATCTCCACCCTCTGAAAATGAGTTATACACAAACTGAACATTGTCGTCAGATCCGCATGAATCGCATGTCTTGACCATTGCACTACCCCTTTTATTTTTCTAGCAGTTGTAATTAGTGGAATCCAAGAACTTGAGATGTTATGTTCTCTACGTGATACAAGGTAGCTCAATCGAATAATTTAATTAACCATAGTTAATTATTTTGTTGGGGTAAATTCATGAAACTCGAACGTTCGATTTGTACTAGAGAAATGATGAAGATTGATGTTCTGGATTCATCTGGTGAGAGGATTGGGAAGGTTGGTGACCTTACCTTTTCTTTTGATGGGGAACTTACATTGTCCAAATTCATTCTTGTAGGTTCTCGATGGGAAGAGTTCCTAGAATCAATTAGGTTTCGACCAGATATGGATCCAGTGTTTGATGGTTCACTAATTAAGACGATAGATGAACATGTACACTTAGACACAACCAAGAATTCACTTAAGACCACATTGGAAACAGACGCTATCCCCGAAGGTGACATCAGACTTTCAGAAATCATGAAGATGGATATTGTGGATAAGAATAGGAAGAAGATTGGTCGTGCTATCGATATTGATTTTGATATTGATGGTTCGGTGTCAATGATTGTGGATGGCGGTTTCATTGAGGAGAAACTTGAAGCATCCGGACTGAAATCTGATGTGGATATAATAGTTCCAGGAAATGTCATCTCATTATTAGGAGATAAAATACATCTTAATGTATCAGAGGATACGTTGAAAACTACAATGGAAGATGCCTTGAAATCTAAAGAGATTGTCAAAGCCAGAAGAGAGAGAGCAGCGTATCGTGATGTTACAAAGGTACGGCTTTTTAATCAGCGACCTATGTAGAACTCGTAAATAATTAGGGGAACTATCTCCCAACTCCTTTTTTCTTACTAAGCAGGAATGTAGATCCATTGCCGCATGTCTTGTAGGCAAGGAATTCGACGAATCAGATTCTTCTTTAACAGTTTCCGCAGGGCATATCTCACTGTACGAGGGGCAAACTTAACTTCCCCTAAGAGCTGTTTTGGTGTAACTCCATTTTTCCCTTGTTTTCTCAAAATGGAAAGCACAATCTCTTGGCTCTTAGTCAACTTGGAGGCTTGTACTCTTTGTTCAAACTCTTCATTGGTCATCATTGATAAAAACACCAACTATATAGTTGGTCGTTTGAAATAACTTGTATTTAACATTTTCTACAAAGAGATTAGGAAAAATAATTTCACTTTCATTGGAAGAAGGATATTTCCAAGTTTCTCTAGAATCTAATACTGTCCATACTTCATTTTGAGTCAGTACTATCATAGACACGCGATTAAAAATGCATCCGATAATTTCAGTAATGAAAAACACACTATCATTAGTATCTAATTACAAAAAACTCTGCTTCTTCTCTTGTATGACATCAAAATTCACCACATGATCATTAGACCTGATGTGTTTTCTAGAGATATATCACACTTTCAAATTCTTGAAAGACATTTCATGCACCAACATCTGATCGGTGTGGAAACCATGACTTTATGCAACTGGTCTTTATACCATGAAACAATCTGTCAAGCGTATGCCTCCCGAGTAGTCTTGAGAAACGTTGTTTAAGCTCTTCAATGAAATATTCGAGAGTGTCAATGATATCATTCAGGATATCTAAGTTCGAATTATGCTCGAAAATACAGTAAGATTGCATTCCATCCGTGATCATTATCCTGTTAATCCAAGGGTGTTGCGTTCTTCCATCTTCGCTGATTATGTCAAAAAGCACTATTATCCTCTTGCGACCAACTAATAGGGACCCTTTAGACAAAAGAGCTGAGAGGATGCATTCATTCTGAAGAATAAGGCGATGTTCCTCTGAGATTCTTTGAATATAACCTCTATTGACTAAGTTTCCCAAATCATCTAGAAGAGTTTTCTTTTCAATGTGGTTCAAGTTTTTCATAAAATCCAATAATTTTGTACGACCATCAAATAGTGCAATAACCTTTACACTCTTATCTGCTAAACTCAATGGATTGGATTTGTGAAATAGAATTGTTGATGCACCCTCAGAAAGAATAAGGAGGTCATCATCAGCTGGAACAAATTTGAGGTAAACAGCTTTTTTCCAGAATGCATTTGAAACGTGTTCAACTACTTCTTCGATTGGAAGGGATTGAAATTCAGCTATCTCTTGGACTGATAGCTCTGCTCTGTAATTAAACAGCATCTTAGACATAGTATAGGTTGTACTTGGTAGATCAAAAAGGGATGTTAATGTTCTCAACTCAGGTCGTTTCATTACAAGTGTTCTGCTCGTGACTCTCTCATCTACGAACACCATTCTGGCAAATTGATCAAACTCTCTAAATGCGCTGCCTTCAATACCATCAGAGTTCTTGAATACTTCAAAGCAATCCTCAAACTCGGAAGTAACTCTGATAAGCATGCTTCGAGCTTCGTTTGTTTCCCTTGTAACTGCAAGAACTCCATATGTCCACTTTCCTGCCACAACAAGGATTACCGAATCTGAACCAAAGACTGTCTTCCAACTTGATTGTTGCTTACCTGTCACAAGACCCATGAAACTCGTCATTGCTGATATGAACCCCGAGAGTA